>JAYUUW010000432.1:0-8949 GCA_043754665.1 Anaerolineales bacterium
GAGCCGTCGGAGCGGTAGGCGCCGCGCATGCGGTCGGCGTACAGCCGCGCATAAATGTGGAACAGCCCCGGCCGCGTGGGCCACTCGTCCAGCCCGGAGGAGATCAGCGTGGCATACACCAGCCGGTCGCCCTCATAGGCCGCCATGGTTTGCTCAAACAGGTCCACCTGCACCCAGCGCCCGCTCACGCCCTCGGGCGGCGGGTTCAGGTTCAGCCGCGAGACGGCCCGCTGCTCCACCCACTGGTTCGGCCCCACCAAATACCAATCCCAGGCGCCCACGTGCATGGTGGCGAAGATTTGCACCACCTGCTTGCGGAACAGCCGCTCACCGCTCGCGGGCGCGGGCACGCCCGGCCGCGCGCTGGGCCGGATGTTCGAGACGATCCAGGCAATCGGGTACTCGGGCGGCTCGGTGAACTCCATGCCCTGGAAGTTGGTGACCTTCACCTCAGTTACATCGGCGGCGCGGATGTACTCGCCGGTGCGAATCTGGTAGAAGGGCTGCCCGGCCTCTTCGACCAGGGCCACCAGGTTCACGAAGATAAAGCCGGTGCCGATGGAGCGCGCCACCACGTTGTTCACGCCGTCGGCCGGTGAGACGAACAGTGGGGCCTCGGGCGTGGTCACGCGGGCGTAGGTGAACTCGACAATCGGGTCATAGTGCGCCAGTTCGGCCAACGGCAGCGCGGGCATCGGCCCTGGCACGCGCGCCCCGGCATAGCTGGCGGCGTAAGCGCCCGGCCCCAGCGCGGGGCAGGCGGCCGGCTGGTCGATCTGCACGGCCGGGGCGCAGAGGGCGGCGTCTCCGCCGTAGCTGGGCGCAGCCGGCGGCGGGGTGGTGCTGGCTAACGTGATGGCAAACAATACCGATAAGAGATTCATGGCTAAATTATAACGTGAGTGGCGGCGGGCCGGTTCCCCGGCCTAGAAAACGGCCAGGGGCGGCCATTTTGGCCGCCCCTCGTGTCAAAAGCTAAGTTCTATAGGGGTTGTAGAAATTGAGTTGACACAAATTCTAGCACTCAGTTAGCACACTTGGGAAGCTCAACGTCCAAGGACCGGCTCATCGCACAGTGAATCCTTGAGACAAAGTATCTGACCCTTACGAAAAAACGCAGCACTTCGGGCCGGCGGGGCCGGCCCTCGTGCTGCGTTTCCCGTCATTTTGGGGGCGGCACTATGACGACGGCTGCGACTAACCAGCTACGTCTGTCGCCCCTATGCCTCGGCGATGACGGCAATCGAAATCTTGAGGAGCTTGGGGTTCACCGCCAGCTTCGCGCCTTGCCGCGCCGGCGGGTTGGTGGGAAACCACTTGCCCCACTCTTCGTTCATCCCGGCGTACTCATCCTCCAGGCCCAGGTAGAAGGTCGCGCTGACCACCTGCTCGAGCGAGCTGCCGGCCGCCTGCAAAATGGCCTGCACGTTGCGCAGCGCCTGCGCCGTCTGCGCCTGGATCGTGTCGCCGACCACTTTGTTGGTCACCGGGTCGAACGGCGCTTGCCCGGCCACAAACACAAACCCGCCGGCCTTCACCGCCTGGCTGTAGCCCGCCAGCGGCTTCGGCGCCTGGTCGGTCTGAATGATCTCTTTAGGCATTGGCTCCTGCTTTCTTCAGCGATAGCGTATTGGGCCGCGCGCCCCCCCACACTATTGTAGCCAGGTCCGCCCGTCTCTGACCTCCGACTTCTGACCTCCGACCTCTATTCCGCCCGATGCAGTAGAATCACCGCCACACCCGCACGCCGCACCCGGGAGCCTTGGCCTTATGGATCAACCCCTGCTCTTCGTCCTCAGCCACACCGCCGCCGAACGCGCCCAACTGGAGCACGACCTCACCGCCCGCTATGGCGGCCAGTATGAAGTGCTGGCGGCCGACACCGGCGAAAGCGCCCTGCCCCTGCTGGCCGCCCGCCGCGCCGCCCAGCAGCCGGTGGCCCTGCTGCTGGTCAGCCAAACCTTGCCCGGCATGACCGGCACCGACTTTCTGGCTCAGGCCGCGCCCGACCTGCCCGAGGCGCGCCGCGTGCTGCTGGCCGCCGCCAAAGACACCGAGGCCGCCATCACCGGCATCAACCAACTTGGCATCCATCACTACCTGGTGCAGCCCTGGCAGGCGTCCGCCGCGCTGCCCGTGCTCGATGAGCTGCTGCTCGACTGGCGCGCCGCCGTCGATCTGCCCTACCGGCTGGTGGCGGGCATCATGGAGACGCGCGTGGCCCGCATCCGCGCCGACGCCAATTTGCACCAAGCCGCCGAGATTGTCGCCATGTCGGGCGTGAGCGACCTGATGGTGGTCGACGGCGCGGGCCGCTTCATCGGCGTGCTGTCGGAGGGCGACATTCTGCGCGCCGCCCTGCCCGACTTCAATGAGATTGTCGAGGAGGGCGGCACGCTGCTCGACGCCTACCAGGTCTTTCTGCGCAAGGGCCGCGCCCTGGCGGCCCGGCCGATTGACCCGCTCATCATCCGCGAGCCGATCACGCTGCACCCGGACGACCATGTGGCCAAGGCCGCCGCGGTGCTCATCGGCAAGCAAATCCGCCGCCTGCCGGTCGTGCGCGACGGCCGCTTGCTGGGCACGGTCTCGCGCGCCAACATCTGCGAAGCCGTGGTGGGGATGTTTTAGCGTGGCCGCCGCCGCTGTCCTCCCCGCCCGGCGCGTGCTGCAAGAGGCCGAAGCCCTCAACCAGCGGCTCGGCCACGAGCACCTGGGCTTCCTCTCGCTGGCGCACGGCTTCCTGCCGGTCGCCCCGCCCCGCCTAGCGCTCGCGCCCTCGCACGCCGCCTGGGATGAGGTGGCCGCCGCCCTGCCGGAGATGTTCCGCACCCTCACGCTGCGGCGGCGCGTGGCGGCCATGCCGCTGCTCAGCGCGACAGAAGATGCCCTGCCCGACGGCGACCTATACCGCGCCGCCGCCATCCTCGGCATCCTGGCCCACGCCTATCACTACGTCGAGGCCGCGCCCTACGACCACACGCCCGAGACCATTCTGCGGCCGTGGGCCGAGCTGAGCCCCCGCCTGCACCGGCCCGCGCCGCACCTCTCGTTCATCGACCTAAACATTTACAACTGGCGGCTGATCGACCCGCAAGCGCCGGACCCGCTGCGCATGGAAAACCTGCGCCTGCTCATCCCCATTGTGGGCAACGAAGATGAGCGCCGCTTTCAATGTACGCCGATTGAGATGGTGGCGCAGTTCACGCCGGTGTTGGGGGCCATGCTGCGGGCGCAAGAGGCCGTGCTGCGCGACGACCCCGCCGCGCTGGAGGCCGAGCTGCTGCTGATCGGCGCGGGGCTGAACGCGCTGACGCACCGCTCGCTCCACAAGGTCAACCCCAACGCCCACTACCCGCTCTACATCGACCCGGTGGTGTGGGGCAAAACCGTCGCGCCGCTGGCCACGCCCTACCAGCCCAACAAAGACATCCCCGGCCCCAGCGGCACCGCCATCCCCACCTTCACGCTGGCCGATATCTTCTTTGGCCGCACCGGCTTCGTCACGCCTGTGGGCCACGAAACGGCCCGCACGCGCGGCTGGTTCCCGCCGCACTGGCAGGCGCTGCTGACCGCCGCCGAGCAGGTGTCGGTGCCCGACTACGTGGCCCGCGTGGGCCGCCCGGCGCTGGCCGGCGTGTTCCAGCAGGTGATGGATGCCTACGCCGGCGAGACCGGGCTGCTGGGCCGCCACCGCCTCAAGGCCTATGGCTTCCTAGACCTGTCGTTCAAGGCCGGACGCAGCCGCACACTGGGCGGGTTTGACGGCGGCTTTGAAGACCGGCTGTGGGACCGCGTGGACGACCTGCTGGAGACGGCGCGGCAAGAGCGCTACACCCGCTACCCTGAGGCCTGCCACTTTGTGCGCCTCAAGCGGGTCGAGCCGCTGGGATCAGACGGCGCGGCCCCAGTGCGGCGCGTGGTGCTCGACACGGCCGGCACCGGCCTGCGCTATGCCCCCGGCGACCGCTGCGCCATCCTGCCGGAGAACAGCCCGGAGTTGGTGGCGCTGACCCTCACCGCGCTGCGCGCCACCGGCGACGAGCCAATTGCGCTCACCGCCGCCTGGCGGGCCGCCGTGGGCCTGCGCGACGGCTACCAAACGGCCCGCGTGCTGTCGCTGCGCACGCTGCTGACGTTTGGCCGCCTGCGCCCGGTGGCGCGCGTGGCCGCCAAGTCGCTGTTGGCCCTGACGCACGACGAGCGCCTGCACCGCCTGGTGGAGGCCCGCGCCGAAGACCAGTGGGAGTTGTGGGACTTGCTCAACCTGCTGGCTGAGGGCGGCTTCAACCCCAAGCACCTGTGGAAGGCCGCCCCCGGCGAGCGCGAGCACATTGCGCGGCTGGTGCCGCCCGAGACCTTTCGCATGTATTCGATCTCGTCGCTGCCGGCCGATGCTGATGGCGGCGAGCTGCACCTGACCGTCGGCCAACTGCATTATCAGACGCCCGCCACGCCGGTCTCGCGCGCCGCCCCGCGCAGCGGCACGGCCTCCAGCTTCCTGGGGCGGCTGATGGCCGGGGATGAGATGAGCGACCGGCGCATCTCGGTCAAGATCGTGCACCCGCCGCGCTTTGCGCTGCCCGAAGACCCGGCCACGCCCGTGGTCATGTTCGCGGGCGGCACGGGCATCTCGCCTTTCCGGGGCATGCTGCTGGCCCGCGCCGCGCAGCCGGGCGGCGGCAGCAACTGGCTGTTCTACGGGGCGCGCACGCCCGCCGAAATTTACTATCTGGATGACTGGGCCACACTGGCGGCAGCCGGGCGGCTAGAGCTGCGCGTGGCGCTCTCGCAGGCCGACGAAGACCTGCGCTTCGACGGCCGCGCCTTTGTCAGCGCCCCCGCCGCGCGCCACCGCCTGGATGTGGAGATGCTCTTGCCGGAGAACGCCGCACGCTTGTGGGCGCTGGTGCAGGCCGGCGCGCACTTCTATGTGTGCGGGCGCACCGGCTTTGCCAAGGCCGTCATGGAGGCGCTGCAAGCGGTGCTGGCCCGCTACGGCGGCGCAGAGACGGCGGCGGCCCGCTTCTACGGCCTGGTGGGGGCCGACCGCTATCACCAGGAAATTTTCACCACCTACCCCGGCCCGCAGTTCGATAGCCGCCAGGTGTTCGCCGCCTCGGAGGTGGCCGGCTATAACGACCCGGCCGCCGGCTACCGGCTGATCATCAGCGGGCGCGTGTACGATGTGACGGAGTTTGGGCAGCTCCACCCCGGCGGCTTCAAGATCATCCAATCCTACGCCGGGCTAGATGCCACATTTGCCTACCAGAAGGTGCAGCACGATGTGAACCCGGAGGTGGACTCGCTGCTGGGCATGTATGAGATCGGCGCGGTGCGGCGGCTGGCCTTCGGCCCGGCCTGGGGGCTGGCGGTGACACCGGCCGGCTTGCAGTATGTGGCCCTGGCCGACCTCTACGCCGCCTGGCTGCGGATGCTGTATGCGGTGGTGGAGATGGAGAACGCGCTGCTGAACGACTACAGCATTCAGGGCGAGCAGGTGACCCACGATGAGACGCGCGGCGACCCGCACCCCTCGCTCTATCGCGCCCAACTGCTGCTGCAAACCCACGCCCGCGCCGGGCGCGACTATGTGACCAAGGCCACCGGCCCGGCGCTGGCGCAACTGTGGGCGCTGACCAGCGGCCTGTGCTCGGAGCGGGCCAACTACGGCGCGCTCCCGGAGCAGGTGGCCGCGATTGAGGCCGGCCCCCCCGCCCAAGCGGCTCGCGCCCTGGCTGCCGCCGCGCAGGACCGCCTGAGCGCCGCCGGCCAGCCCGGCCAGCCGCTACTGCCTGCCACCCTGGCCTGGCTAGAGCAGGTGACCGCGCTGTTCGCCGCCGAGGACCGCCGCTGCCTGAACACCCTCAAGCGCACGCTGCAACAGGGGGCGCAGGTATTCGAGGCGCACGAGCCGCACACGCTCACGCGCGGCCGGCGCGCCCTGCTGGCGGTGGTGCAGGCCCTGCCCGCCGTGCTGGCCGACTACTACGCCCGCCTCGCCGCGCACGCGCCAGCCTGGCCGAGCGACGGCTCTTAACAATTCTGTCATTTCGAGTACGCGATGGGGCGCTGCCCCATCCCCCTCGGCCCAAACAGCCGTCTGCCGTCACCCTCCTGCCGGATTTGTCATTCCGAACCCGGCCTCAGGCATTTGGACCTGGCGCTCCCCTCGGGCCGGTGAGGAATCTCGGCCGGTTGCGCGAACACGCTTGGACAGCACCACCCGACCACGATTTTGTTTCTGAGCAACGCGCCGACGCTTCGCGTCTCAGTTTCTGAGCAGCCGCGCTCAGTGGGAGAACTTGCGCGCGTAGAAGGCGTCGATGTTGAACTCTGGGCTTTCAATGTAGGCCAGCAGCTCGGCCTCCTCGGCCCGCACCTGCGCGGCGGCGGCGGCCACCTGCCCGACAATCGCGCCCGGCACCACGGTCAGGCCGTTCACATCGCCGTGCAGCAGGTCGCCGGGCGCAATCGCCACGCCGTCAATTTCCACCGGCCCGTTCACGGCCAGCAGGCGCGGCTGGCCGTGCGAGGGCGCCAGGCCCGCGCCGAAGTAGTGCAGGCCCAGCCGCCGCACCTCGTCCAGGTCGCGCAGGCCGCCGTTGGTCACCACGCCCACCGTGCCCAGCCGTCGGGCCAGCGTGCCCATCACCTCGCCAAAGTGGGCCGACTTACGCGGCTGCGGCCCCACATCTTGCAGCACCAGCACCACCGGCTGCGGCGAGGCGGCCATGGCCGTCATCCAGGTGTGCCACACGCGGCCATCCTGCGCCACGCCGGGGGTGGTCGAGTCGACCGTCAGCGTCACGGCGTAGCCGACCATCACGCCTAACTCCGGCGAGAGGCAGCGAATGTCCTGCCCGCAGAAGCCCTCCACGCGGCCGCGCACGTTGAAGCTCTCGATGGCGTTGCAGATGGTGGGCGTGTCAATCAGCCGCAGCGCGGCGACTTGCTCGGCGGTCAGTGGGGCGGCGGTAGGCATGGACTAGGCTCCGTGGGGGTGGATGATGGGCGGGGAGTATAGGCCCGTTCTACGCTGCCCGCCGCGGCTGAGCGCATAGGCCGCACGGCCTATTGGCGGCGTTTGGTAGAATCAGAGCGGCCAGATACCCGCCCGCCGCGCACGTTTCGATCAACCGGTATGTCTATATGAAGGAAGAAACCATGCCCCCCTCCAACTCTGCGCCGGTTTCGGCCGGTGACGCCCGGCCCAACCGCGTGAGCACCGCACTGCTGCGCGAGGCCGCGGAACGCGCCGGCCGCTACCTCGACGGGCTCGACGACCGCTCGGTCTACCCGACGGCGGCTGGGCTGGCCGGGCTGGCGGCGTTTGACGAGCCGCTGCCCGCCGCGCCGCAAGACCCGGCCGCCACGCTGGCCCTGCTGGATGACGCCGGCTCGCCCGCCACGGTGGCCACAGCCGGCGGGCGCTACTTTGGCTTTGTCATCGGCGGGTCGCTGCCGGCCACGGTGGCGGCCAACTGGCTGGCCGGGGTGTGGGACCAAAACGCCGGCCTGAACGCGGCCTCGCCCGTCGGCGCCAAGCTGGAAATGGTGGCCCTGCGCTGGCTGCTCGACGTGCTGGGCCTGCCGGCCGACGCGGGCGGCGGCTTCGTCACCGGCGCGACGATGGCCAACTTCAGCGGGCTGGCGGCGGCGCGCCACGCGGTGCTGCGGCAGGTGGGCTGGGATGTGGAAGCGCAGGGCCTGTTCGGCGCGCCGCCCATCACCATGATCGTGGGTGAGGAAGTGCATGTGAGCCTGCTCAAGGCGCTGGGGCTGCTGGGCTTTGGGCGCGAGCGCGTGGTGCGCGTGCCGGTCGATGCGCAGGGCCGCATGCGGGCCGGCGCGCTGCCGGCCCTCAGCGGGCCGACCATCGTGTGCATCCAGGCCGGCAACGTCAACAGCGGCGCGTTCGACCCGGCGGCGGAGATTATCAGCGCGGCGCATGCGGCCGGGGCGTGGGTGCATGTGGACGGCGCGTTTGGCCTGTGGGCCGCCGCCGCGCCCGCCCGCGCCCACCTGATGGCCGGCGTGGCCGAGGCCGACTCGTGGGCCACCGATGCGCACAAATGGCTGAACGTGCCGTATGACAGCGGCCTGGTGTTCTGCCGCCGCGCCGCCGACCTGCGCGGTGCGCTGTCGCACAACAAGGCCGCCTACTTGATGGAGACCGACCAGCGCGAGCCGATGGAGTACACGCCGGAGATGTCGCGCCGCGCGCGCGGGGTCGAAATCTGGGCGGCGCTGCGCTCGCTGGGCCGCGCCGGCCTGGCCGACCTGGTGGAGCGCTGCTGCCGCTTTGCCACGCGGCTGGCCGAGGGCTTGCGCGCCGCCGGCTACGACATCCTGAACGAAGTGGAACTCAACCAGGTGCTGGTGGCGTTCGGCTCGGACGAGCAAACGCAGCGGGTGGTGCGCGCCTTGCAGCAGGACGGCACCGAGTGGTGCGGCAGCACGGTCTGGCATGGCCGCGCCGCCATGCGTATCAGCGTGTCATCGTGGGCCACCACTGAGGCCGATATCGAGCGCAGCCTGGCGGCGATCTTGAAGGTCGCGGCGCAGGGCTGAACGAGGCAAAAGAGCGTTGGCCACGAATTAGCACGAAGGGGGAGCGCTGAGCACAGCGGGTCGAAGGCCGAGGAGCTACCTAAGTCTGGGAAGGGGTAGAGCCAACCGTCAATTGATGTAGACGCTATCAGCCGCGCCAGACGAATTAGCACGAATGGGTCTGAGTAAAGGCGAGGGGGTGGTCACGGCGCGGCCAGCCAGCACCACCAGGCGCAATGGGCGACGGTGGCGCTGGCGGACGGCAAACTACTATTTGTTCAAAACTCAGCCGCAGCTAAGGCCATAAGCGGCCTCGGCGCGAAAATTGTTCGGCCGGTCGCAGCCGTGGTCATAGAGCCAACGAAAAAAGCAGGGGGGTGGCCGGTCATGACCGGC
>JAYUUW010000433.1:0-3100 GCA_043754665.1 Anaerolineales bacterium
CGAAAAACGCAGCACGAGGGACGGCTCCGCCGGCCCGAAGTGCTGCGTTTCCCTTCTTTTGGGGTAAAGGGTCAGATAAATTGTCTGAAGCCCTCACCCTGCGGTGAGCCGGCCGCTTGACGTTGGCTGGTCTGCCTCCTGCTCGCTTCGCGTGCCTACTGCCTTCTCTTCTTCCCCTGCGCCATTAGCGCCCGCCGCGCCGCCGCCAAACGCGCCCGCACCTGCGCCGGGTCCACCGCCAGCACCGCCGCCGCCTGGGCATAGTCCAGCCCCGCCAGGTCTACCAGCGCCACCACCTGCCGCTGCGGCATCGGCAGCGCCCCCAGCTCGGTGCCCGCGCCGGCCGGGCGCGCCGCGCAGGCCCCCAACAGGCAGCGCAGCAGCCATGCCTGCGCCCCCCAATCGGCCGGGCCGGGCCGCTCATACGCCTGCCGCACTGCCGCCGTCGTGGCCGCCGTGGCCGCGCCCGCCTCGCCCAGCAGCCGAAACGCCACCGTGTAAATCAGCGCCTGGTGTTCTGCAACCTGGCGGTTGAACGCCGCCAGATCAGCAGCAGGGTGGGGGGCTGAGAACGTCGCGGTGGATCGCATGCCTCTAATGTAAAGCCCCCAGGTTACCGCCCGTTGCCCGCCCGATTACGGTTTGGTAACCGCCTGTTACGGTTTGGTAATGTCCGCCCGACAATGTGCCGGCCGCCTCAATCGCCGGGTCTCGCACTGTCGCCCGCGCCGGTCAACTCGCGGCCCAATCATGCAGGCATCCTTCCCCTTTTAACGCTGTACCCAGCGCGGGATGGACCGAGGATGAGGGCGACCAGCCGCCGCTCCCCCGCTTCCATTCTGCGTTTATGCTCTCTGCCGACTGCCAACTCTCTCCCCCCCCAATTCTCAAACTCCTCCCCCGCCGCTGTCGAATTGGGGCCCTCGACTTCGTCATATACATAACAACCGCGCTGCCGCCGTATCCGACCTTAGCCCCAGGAGACCACCGCCATGCAATATCTGCTGCTCATCTACACCCCCGAAGCTGTCGAGAACGCCCTGCCGCCCGACGCGCAAAAGACCTACATGGATGGCTACTGGGCGTTCAGCAAAGAAGTGGCTGACAACCAGATGCACCTGGCTAGCGAGGCGCTCCAGCCCGTGGCGACCGCCACCAGCGTGCGGGTGCGCGACGGCAAGACCGTCATCACCGACGGCCCGTTCGCCGAAACCAAGGAGCAGTTGGGCGGCTTCTACCTGCTGGAATGCGCCAACCTCGACCAGGCCATCGAGATGGCCGCCAAAATCCCCGGCGCGGTGCATGGCACGATTGAAATCCGGCCGATCCTCGTCTTTACCGAGGCCGATCGGCCGGCCGACATGTAGCCTCGGCGCGGGCCGGAGGCGCGGCGGCGTCTCCGGCCCGCCGAGTACAATGTTCGCGTGACCCTTAATCCCGCCGCCGCGCCGGAAACGGCCGCCCAGACACCTGCACCGGATGCCAAGGCCGGTGTCGAAGCCGTCTTTCGCGCCGAACACGGCCGCGTGCTCGGCGCGCTCATCAGCGCCCTGCGCGACTTCGACCTGGCCGAAGATGTCTTACAAGAGACGCTCATCACCGCGCTCGAGCGCTGGCCCGCCGCCGGCCTGCCCGCCAACCCCGCCGGCTGGATCGTGACCGTCGCCCGCCGCAAGGCCATCGACCGGCTCCGGCGCGACCAGGCCCTGGCCCGCCAGCAAGCGCTGCTCGTCGGCGAATCGCGGGATAGCGTCCGCGAAAGGGCTGGCGCCATGGACTCTGACCCGCTCGACCCCGACCTCATCCCCGATGAGCGCCTCAAGCTCATCTTCACCTGCTGCCACCCGGCCCTGGCCGCCGACGCGCAGATCGCGCTGACCCTGCGCGCCCTGGGCGGCCTCAGCACCGCCGAGATCGCCCACGCCTTCCTCGTGCCGCTGCCCACCATGCATCAGCGGCTCACGCGGGCGAAAAACAAAATCCGCAGCGCCGGCATCCCCTTCCAGGTGCCGGCCGCGCCGCTGCTGGCCGAGCGCCTCGCCGTCGTGCGCCAGGTGCTCTATCTCATCTTCAACGAAGGCTACGCCGCCACCGCCGGCGACGCCCACGTTCAGGCCGATCTGTGCGCCGAGGCCATCCGCCTGGCGCGCGTGCTGCTGGAACTGCTGCGCGCCACCCCCGGCCTGGGCGATGATCCCGAAACCCTCGGCCTGCTCGCGCTCCTGCTGCTGCACGACTCCCGCCGCGCCGCCCGTCTCGATGCCGCCGGCGAGATCGTCCTGCTCGACGCGCAGGACCGCGCCCGGTGGGACGCCGCCGAGATTACCGAAGGCACCCAGCTCCTCCAGCAGGCGCTGGCCCAGCACCAGCCCGGCCCCTTTCAGCTCCAGGCCGCCATCAGCGCGCTGCACGCCGAGGCCCCCACCGCCGCCACCACCGACTGGCCGCAGATCGTCGGCCTCTACCACGCCCTCGAGCAGCATTTACCCACGCCGGTGGTCGCGCTCAACCGCGCCGTTGCCGTCGGCATGGCCCACGGCCCGCTGGCCGGCCTCATGGCGCTCGACCAACTGCACCTCGACGACGACCTGGCCGCCTACCACTGGTACCACGCCGCCCGCGCCGACCTGCTGCGCCGCGCCGGCTACAACTCGGAATCCCACGCCGCCTACGCCCGCGCCCTCAACCTCTGCCAGAACCAGGCCGAGCGCCGCTTCCTCGCCCGCCGCCTCAGCGAAGTCTCCTGAATACCCACTTTCCCCTCGGCTCAGGCAGCCACTCGCCGTCACCCTCCCGCCGGATTTGTCACACACCTGCCCCCGCGATTTGTGCGGGGGTGCCCAAACGTCCTTTGTTGGGTTCCGAAGCAGCCAGGGCGCTGTGCGCCAGCTCCCTTGGCTCAAACAGTTGCCGGCCGTCATCTGCTCGTTTGACTTGTCATTCCGAAGCCGGCCTCAGGTCGCTTGACCTAGCGCTCCCCTCGGGCCGGTGAGGAATCCGCAACTTCAATTTACTCGGCCCCGCGACCGTCCCCTCAGCCCCCGACACCTCCGACTACCGGCATCCGATGGCGCTCGCTACCACAACACCGCATCCGCTA
>JAYUUW010000434.1:0-4189 GCA_043754665.1 Anaerolineales bacterium
ACCCGGCCTCAGGTATTTTGGCCTAGCGCTCCCTCTTGGCCGGTGAGGAATCCGCAACTCGGACCCACTCGGCCCTGCGCTTGGTTGTGCCGCCGTGACATGTTCTGAGCAACCCCGCCTCAGGCACTTGGCCCCGGCACTCCCCTCGGGCCGGTGAGGAATCCCGGCCGATCATCCCATTGCCCCGCTAGCGCGCGTTGTTCTGCACTTCCCAAAACACGCCCGAGGTATAGGTGTTGCGCTCGGAGGTCAGGAACTCGATGGCCTCGGCAATCTCTTCCGGGTCGGCGTAGCGGCCGATGGGCAGGCCGGGGTTGGCCAAGAACTCCGCCGAGAAACGCGGGACGACCATGTTGGTCAGCACCCGCCCCGGCTCGATGCCGTTGACGAACACGCCCTGCGCCGCATAGCCCGCGCCCAGCGCCGAAATGAGCGAGTGGATGGCCCCCTTCGACACGCTGTACGGAATGCGCAGGGCCGCGCCGTGCCGCGCCCCCGAGCCGATGGTGACGCACCGGCCCCACCCCTGCTGGAGCATGACCGGCAGGACGGCCTGGTGCGCGTGAAAGACGCCAAACAGGTTCACCCGAAGCACGCGCTCGAACTCCTCCAGCGGCAGGTCGAGGAACGCCAGCTCGCGGCCCAGCACCCCGGCGCAGCACACCAGGATGTCGAGCCGGCCGAAGGCGGCCAGCGTGGCGGCCACCAGGCCCTGCACGGCGGCGGGGTTGGTCACATCCACAGCGTGCCACTGGGCGCGGCGGCCCAGCGCTTCCACGGCGCGCACGGTCTCGGCTGCCTCCGGGGCCACGTCGGCAATCACGATATCGCGCCCCGCCTCGGCCAAACGCATGGCGGTGGCGCGGCCAATGCCCTGCCCGCCGCCGGTGACGAGGGCGACGCGCGGCGCAACGGGGGCGGCAAAACGCAAGTTAGGCATCGGGCTGCCTCAGGCGCCCAGCACGGTGGCGCCGACCTCCTGGGCCAGTTGATGAAAGAGCGCGCTCACCGCCGGCAATTCCTCGGTGGTGTTGCCCTCGGCAATGATCGGGTTCTCGGGTGACAGGGCTTCCATGCGCCGGAACAGCGTCCGAAAGTCCACCTGCCCCTGGCCGGGGCAGCCGTCTTGCAGGTGCAGTGCCAGGCGGTTCTCCAGCCACACATCTTTGGCGTGGCAGCTCACAATGTGGTCGCCCAGCACGTCGAAGTCGTGGTTGAGGGCGCGGGTCGACTCATACACCGTCTCGCGCGTTACCCAGTTGGCCGAGTCGTAGTCACAGCGCACCCAGCGCGAGCCGACTTGATCGAGCACGTCTTTCATCACCACGGCCGACTCAAGTGTCACCAGTTGGTGGCCTTCCAGACACAGCAGCACGCCGGCGGCCTCGGCGGCGGGGGCGCACGCGCGCAGGCTGCGCACCAGTTGGTGGCGGCTGTCGGCGGTCCAGTTGGCCGGGTGCGGGAACCACGGGCCGGCGGGGTTGTGCGAGCCGGGGCCGGTGTCGATGGCGCGCGCGCCCAGCCAGCCGGCCAGCCGCAGGGCGGCCTGGAGCGTGCGCACCGCTTCGTGGCGCACGTACTCGTCGCCGCTGACGAGGTTTTGCCAGTAGCCCGTTACCTGAAACAGCGCCACGCCCTCATCGGCCAGAAGCTGCTTCACATCCTCGGCGAGGGTGTGCGGGGTGGTGTGCGGGTCGTTGGCCTTAAAACGCGTAAAGATGCCGCTGAAGCCCAGCGCCCGCACGCGCCGGCACAGCGCCGGAGTGAGGGCGCGCATGTCGTCCGGTAGAAAACAGCCGTTCATGCCGAAGCGCATCGTTGCCTGCCGATCTCCAGAGCGGTTGGGATGCCGCGATTATAGCGGACTTGGAGCGAAACCGGACCGCTCCAGGGGGTCCTGTTTTTGTGTCGCGCGATACTTTTTTAGTACCTGTTCCCTCTTGCCAACCATCTATTTACTCGGCACACTAATCGCATGGCTCTCACAAATGTCGCCCTGCCGCTCAGCGCCTTCTCCCCTTCCGCGGTGCGCACCAACCGGTTCATCCAGCTGACGCATGACGGCAATGTCAGGGGTGACAGGAGTTCGCATGCCCATGACGGCAATGTCAAGGGTGACAGGAGTTCGCATGCCCATGACGGCGATGTCGATGGTGACAGGAGATCGCACGCCCATGACGGCAATGTCAGTAGTGCCAGCAGCGTGACGGATGCACAGACACCTGTGTCCCAAATGACGGCTTCGGCGAGGTGGTACAATAGGCTCAGTCACCGGCTGGTCGTGTCTGCCAACAAATCTCTCTGACCTCCTACATCCGACCTCTGACTTCTATCTCTTACTGGCCCTAGACAAACCCGGCGGCTTGCATTAGAATTCACCGTCGTTCACCTGATCGAGCATTGAGTGTGAGGAGAATTCCCTTTGGCTAACACCGCTTCCGCCATCAAGCGCATCCGCTCCAACGAGCGCAAGCGCGTCCGCAACAAGATCGTCCGCACCAAGACCCGCACCGCTGTGCGCGTCGCCCGCGAGGCCACGCCCGAAGAGGCCAAGGCCGCCACCCTGGCCGCCATTAGCGCCCTTGACCGCGCCGCGCAAAAAGGCGTCATTCACCGCAATAACGCCGCCCGCCGCAAGGGTCGCCTGATGAAGCACCTGGCGACCCTCGAGGCTCCCAAGAAATAGGCGCTCTCACACGCGCTCGCTGGTGAACACTGCTTGAACTTAAATTGAAAGGGCCGGTCTACACGACCAGCCCTTTCTTTTTGCCTATTGACTTAGAACGCGTGTTCTAGTATAAACAGGGCGCACCCTCCTCAGGCTTCCCCGGCGCTGGTCTCCAACCGGCGGCGGGGAAGCGCGGGGGCGGGGGCCGCCGGCCACTGGCGCGGCGGCCGAAATCGGCTAGCATTGCGCGCGGCTGTTACAGGCACTGGACTTGTGGCAGCCGCGTGACGATTCCCACTTAAGCCAGTCCCAGCCGCGGGAGGCCGCCATGTCATCCATCCAACCAGACGACCGGCCGCGCTGCGGCTGGGCGCGGCGCGAACCCAACCTGAGCTATCACGATTTGGAATGGGGCACGCCCCTGCACGACGAGCGCGCCTGGTTTGAGTTCCTATCGCTCGAAGGCGCGCAGGCCGGCCTGAGCTGGGAGACCATCCTCAAGAAGCGCGACAACTACCGCGCCGCGTTTGACAACTTTGACCCCGCCACCGTGGCCGCCTACGACGACGCCAAAGTCGCCGCGCTGCTGGCCGACGCCGGCATCGTCCGCAACCGGCTGAAGATCAACGCCACCATTCAAAATGCCAAAGCCTTCCTAGCGGTGCAGCGCGAGTTCGGCCGCTTCGACGCTTACATCTGGGGCTTCGTCGGCGGGCGGCCCACGCAAAACGCCTGGCCGACTATGAAAGAGGTGCCGGCCAAGACGCCCGCGGCCGAGGCGCTCAGCAAAGACCTGCTGCGCCGGGGCTTCAAGTTTGTCGGGCCGACCATCTGCTACGCGCTCATGCAGGCCACCGGCCTAGTCAACGACCACACGGTGGATTGTTTTCGGCACGCGGAACTGCGGACGGCGTAGGCGTGGCGGCATCGAGCGTTACCCGCCCAACCTCCCCACCCGCTGACGATTCCACCTCTCATGCGCGCAACCGGCTGCCTGTACACCTGCCTGCTGGCGTTCACCGCAACCCTGGCCTTCATCATCGGCTGGCGGCTGCCGGCTGAAACGCGCGTCATCGCCGCCGGTGTGCTCACCGGCGTGGCCGTGAGCGTGCCCACCAGCCTGTTGGTCAGCGCGGCGGCCACCCGCACCATTTTGGCGCGCTACGCCGCCGCCCAAGCTGCTGCCGCCCAGCCTGACCCTGAGCCGCAGTTCATCGTTGTTCCGGCGGCCGAGCCAGCGCCGCAGCCCACGCCCCGCCCGCAACGCGCCGCGCCGGTGTCTGGCGCGCAGACCGACCCGGCCCACCGCTACACCACTGACGTCCCTGGTGCGCGGCGCTTCACCATCATCGGCGGCACCGGGCAGGATGACTAGGCCATGACCGACACGCCCCCCCGGCACTGGCGCACAGGCCGGGCTTCACACTAAGGAGCCGTGTCGCAATAACCTGACTACTTTTTCTTGCGCTGGGGCAAGATACGGTAGTTCCAATCGCCATGAAACGCATCCAGCTTCAGATT
>JAYUUW010000435.1:0-3370 GCA_043754665.1 Anaerolineales bacterium
CGTGCGTGGCGCGCCGCGCCGGGATGCACGCGGCGGCAGTAAGTCCAGACTCCTCGCCGCGCAGGTAGGCGGCGGCCTCGTCGAGCGAGAGGAAGAAGATGTCGTCACTGAGCCCGGTCAACGCGCCGGCTCGCAGCAGGTAGGTGCGGACCACGCCGGCCTGGCGGGTGAGACCCGAGCGCGAGGCCTCGCGCAGGCGGCCGCCGGCCGCGCCGGCCGCCAGCTGGCGCTGCATGGCCGGGGCCTGCTTGGGATAGCGGGCGGCATAGCGCGCCCAGGCGGCGGCGTGCTGGGCTTGCTGTTTGGCCAACAGCGCGGGCACATCCACCTGGGCGGCACTCGCCAACTGCGCGTCGATCCACTGCGGGTCTTCGACCGGGCGCGGCCAACTGAGCTCCAATTCGTGCGCACCGCGGTGGCCGTACTGCGCGGCAAAGTCGGCGCGGCTAAGCTGGCCCTGGCTGACCTGCCACAGACCGAGCACCGGCCCCAGGCTGGCGAGCGACCCCCCAGCGTTCAGGCCGGAGAGCAGGGCGTTGCTGTCCTCCACGCCCACGGCTTTTTCGAGTGTGCGGCGCAGGGCGCGGGCGGCGTTTTCATATTGGCTGGTGCCGGCCTGCATCATCTGCGCGGCGTGCTGAAAGGCGGGGCGCACGGTGCTCACCCATAGCGCGGCCAGCGCAGCGGGGTCGTCCACGGTGTTGATCTGGGCGCGCACGGCCTCGGCGGCGGCGGCCTCACCCGCCAGGTAGGCGGGCAGGACGGCGCGGTGGGCCTTGACGCGCCGCTGGGCTTGAAAGCCGAACGGCACTATGAGCTTGAGCAGCGGCCAGAGCGCGAACGGGGTCGCCGGGATGTCGAGGCCCGCCGGCAAGCGGCCGTAGAATTCTTCGAGCTCGTCGGCCAGGCGGGCGCGGCTGAAGCCGATGGTGGTGAAGAGCCCGGCCATGACGCTCAGGTTCATGTAGAAGCGCCCGCCCACGTTGCCGATGATGGCCTGCCGCCCCGGCAAGCGGATGGGAAGCAGTTCTTGCATGAACAATTGCAGCAGCGCCCAGGTGGCGGGCGTCATCACATCGGGCACGGCCTCGCCGTAGTTGGTGTTGGTCCACAGGTAGTCGCCGGTGAGGCTGTCGTTCCAGGTGCCGGTGGCGGCGTCGCCGGCGCGCAGCGTGGTGATGGGCCGCGCCTGCAGCAGCGCCACGCGCCCGCCGGCCGCCGCCCACTCAATGTCTTGCGGGCCGGTGAGGTCGGCTTCGAGCTTTTGGGCCAGCTGGAAGAGTTGTTGGGCATAGCGGCGCAGTTCGGGCGGGCCGCTGTACTGGCCGTGCGGCCGGGCCAGCCGGAACGCCAGCGCGTCGGTCTCGCCGGACACTAAGCCCTCGCCCAGCCCGCGCACGGCGTTGCCGACGAGCGCGGCGTGGCTGCCGCTGACCGGGTCGGCGGTGAACAGCACGCCGGCATGCTCGGCGGCGACCATGCGCTGCACGACCACGGCCATGCCGGGCGCGGCATCCACGACGGCTAGAGCGGCGGCATAAGCGGTGACGCGCGCGGCGGTCTGCGAGCGGAAGACGGTCTCGATGGCCTGCCGCACCTCGGCGTCGGTGCGCATGTTGAGCAGGGTTTCGAAGCTGCCGGCGAACGAGGCCTGCGCCGAGTCTTCGGCCGAGGCGGAGGAGCGCACGGCCAGGGCCGCGTTTTGATGGCCGCGCAATTGCGATAGGTGCGCCTGGACAGTGGCCCAGGCCTCGGGGCACAGCGTGTCGCCGGCGAAGGCATTGGGCAGGATCACCAGCCCGGCCGGCACGGGATAGCCGGCCTGCACCAGCCGCGCCAGGGTGCCGCCCTTGCCGCCGGCCGCGCCGAACAGGGCGGGTGGCAGCGCTTGGAAGTCGTAAACTGCTTGTGTCGCAGTCATTTTCGTCAAACCTTACTTATTAATTAGTCTTACCTAAATATCCCGATCAGTATAGCGCGGCGGGCGGGGCGGAGTCAAGGGCCAAACTGGATCGGATCGGTGGCAAAAGGCGGCGGAGGGAGGGAGTCTAGAGCGGGGGCAGGTGTATGGATGGCGTCCTGTTGGTAGCGGGCGGCGGCCGTTCTCGCCCCGACAAGAGCGTTCGGGACAGGCGAACGGCCCTACGCGGGGCGTGAGCGGGGGGCGAGACTTTGGGGGTGGGCGGCGGCTGGCAGGTTCGGGTGAGGGCGGAAGTACGGGTGATCGCAAAAGGCGGCGGGAGGGAGGGGGGAGGCGTCTAATCTTGACGTGAGCGGGGAGGTGGATTTGGAGGTGGGAGGCGGCTGGCAGGTCAGCTTGATGCCAGCTTGTGCACATTAGAGCGGCTGGCAAGGTCGCTGGCGAGACCCCTCACGCGCCACCGCAGCGTGGGTATCGCGCTTGCGCAGTCGCGTTCGGGGTGACAGTTCAACGGTCTGGTTTAGGTCGAGGGTCACTTATGCAGCCATCAGGAGGCTGCATTAGAGACAGATACCGCCACCTCGCGCAGCCTCCTGCATTATCCGCAGCCCTCTGACTTCCGACCTCCGACTTCTGACCTCCACTTCTTGACAACTGCCTCATTAAGTGTCACCCTCTCGCCATGCTCCCCGCGCTCGCGCGCCTGTACCCCGCCGATCGTTTGCTCGCCCAGCCCGGCCAATTGGTCGCGTATGAGTCGGATGGCCTGACCGCCTATCGCGCCCGCCCGGCTGCCGTCGTTATCCCCGAGACGCAGGCTGAGCTGATCGAGACGGTACGGCTGTGTTACGCCCACCATATGCCGTTCGTGGCGCGCGGCAGCGGCACCAGCCTCTCAGGCGGGTCGCTGCCGGTGCAGGATGGCCTGGTCATCGCGCTCAACCGCCTCAACAAAATTCTGCGGCTTGACCCGGAACAGCGGTTGGCGGTGGTCGAGCCGGGTGTCATCAATCTGGATGTGTCGAAGGCCGCCGCGCCGTACGGGCTGTACTACGCGCCCGATCCCTCCAGCCAGCAGGTGTGCACCATCGGCGGCAACATCGCCTTCAATTCTGGCGGCGCGCACTGCCTGAAGTACGGCATGACCAGCAACCATGTGCTCGGCCTCAAGGTGGTGCTGGCCGACGGCGAAGTGGTGGTGCTGGGCAGCGACAGCCAGGAGAGCGTGGGGCCGGACCTGACCGGCATGTTCGTCGGCTCGGAAGGGCTGTTCGGCATCGCGCTGGAGATCACGCTGCGCCTGCTGCCGCGCCCGGAGAAGTACGAAACCGTGCTGGCGGCGTATTCTAGCCTGGAGGCGGCGGGCGACGCCGTGGCGCAGGTGATTGCCTCCGGCCTGCTGCCGGGCGCGATTGAGATCATGGACCGGCTGGCGGTGCAGGCGGCCGA
>JAYUUW010000436.1:0-3156 GCA_043754665.1 Anaerolineales bacterium
GGTGGAGGCCAGCCAGCGCCACCCGATCTTGGCGGTGGTGGGGCGGCTGCAATTCGATGTGGTGCAGGCGCGGCTGGAAGCCGAGTACAACGTGCCGACCGTGGTAGAGCCGATGACGTATAAAGTGGCGCGCTGGATTGACGGCCCCCCCGAGGCGATTGACAAGCTGCCCTGGGGCCACGGCCTGCTGCGCACCCGCGACGCCGAAGGGCGGCTGGTGGCGCTGTTCCGGTCGCCGTTCGATTTGAACTACTGTTTGGAGAAGTTCCCCGACGTGCAGTACCTGCAATCGGTGGCGTAGACGCTACAGCCAGCGCCGCACCCGGCGCTGATAGTCCGTGTAGGCCTGACCGAACGTGGCCGTGAGCATCGCCTCTTCCACGGCGATGAAGCGCCAGCGGACCAGCAGCCCAAACGCCGGCACGACCAGCAGCGGCGTGAGCGACCCCAACAACACCCCAATCCCCAATAGCGCCAGCACCATCCCCAGATACATGGGGTTGCGGCTGTAGCGATACACGCCGCCGGTGACCAGCACCGCCGACTCGACGAACGGGTCGCGCGTGGTGCCGGCGCGCTGAAAGGCCTGGCTGCCGGTCAGCGCCACGGCCAGCCCGGCCCCGAACAGCGCCAGCCCCAGCCAGTTCCACGGCCGGGGCACGAACACCCCCAGCGGCAGCAGCCAATGCAGCAGCCCCATCACCGCGACGGCGATGAAGAAGTACGCTTGGGCGTCGAGCGGCGCGGCGCGCGGGCCGGGTTGGCTCATATTGGCCCTCACTCCCACTACAGCATCCAGATGGTTGTTACAGCCACCGCCGCACCCGGCGCTGATAGTCGGTGTAGGTTTGACCGAACTTAGCGGTCAACATTTGCTCTTCCACGGCGATGAAGCGCCGGCGAAGCAGCAGCGCAAACGCCGGGATGACGACGATCGGCATGAGCGACCCCAATAGCACGCCAACCCCGACTAGGCCCAGCACCAGCCCGACATACATGGGGTTGCGGCTGTAGCGATAGAGACCGCCCGTGACCAGCGCCGCCGACTCGCTAAAAGGCCGTACGGTCGTTCCGGCGCGCTGAAAGGCCTGGCTGCCGGCCACGGCCAAGAACGTCCCGGCCGCGAGCGGCAGCAGCCCCAGCAAATTCCAGGGCCAGCGCCCGAACACCGCCACCGGCAGCAGCCAATGCAGCAGGACCATCACGATAATTGACAGCAAGAAGTACGTCGGCGGCATTACACGGCGCATGGTGGCCTCCTGTGCTACTCCACGGCCAGCCGGACTTGCATGGTGGTGCCGGCCCCCGGCATGCTGCGGGCGGTGAGGTCGCCGCCGTGCGCGGCCACCAGGTTCTTGGCGATGGCCAGGCCCAGCCCGGTGCCGGGCGAGTCGGGCGACTTGTAGAAGCGGTCGAAGATGTGCGGCAGGCGGTCGGGCGCAATGCCCGCGCCGGTGTCGGCCACCTCCAGCACGATGGTGGGCGGCTCGGCCGGTTCCACGCGCCCGCGCAGCGTGACGCTGCCGCCGGCGGGCGTGTAGCGCAGGGCGTTGGCGACCAGGTTGGTGAGCACCTCGCGCACGCGCAGCGGGTCGACGTTGGCGAGCGGCAGGTCGTCGGCCACCTCGAGCGTGAGGGCCACGCCTTGCCCGGCGGCCTGGGCGCGGAAGGCGGCGGCGGTTTCGCCGCACAGCACGCCCAGGTCGGTCGGCTCGCGGTGCAGGGCGAGGGTGCCGCTTTCGGCCTCGGCCAGCGTACGCAGGTCATCGATCAGGCGGGCCAGCACGCGGGTCTCATCGAGGATGGGGGTGAGGTGCGGCGCGTCGGCCGGGTAGACGCCATCGAGCAGGCCCTCCAGGTTGCCCTGGATGACGGTCAGCGGGGTGCGCAGCTCGTGGGTGACATCGGCCAGCAGCGAGCGGCGCTGGGCCTCGTTGGCTTGCAGGCGCTCGGTCATGGTGTTGAAGGCGCGGGCCAACCGCCGGGTTTCGCGCGGGCCATGCTCGGGCACGCGGGCGGCAAAATCGCCGTCGGCCACGCGCGCCACCGCATCCATGAAGTCATCGACCGGGGCGGTGACCCGCCGCAGTCCGCGCACGGTGAGGACCAGCCCGAAGATCAGCAGCAGCCCAGCGGCCACGGGCGCGACGCGCGAGAATTGCAGCAGGCCATGCGGCATGTGCAGGCCGCCCGCCGCGGCGGCGGTGAGCCAGAAGGTGAGGGTGCAGCCGCCGACGGTGAGGATGAAGACCGTCAGTAGCCCTAGCGCGGCGCGCAGCGCAAAGCGACCGCGAAACTGCCGGCCCATGCGCCAGCCGGACCCGCGCTGCGGCGGCCAGGGCTCGCCCTCGGGCCACCACGGCGGGCGGCGGCGTGGGCCATGCCGCCACTGGAAGTGCGGCGGCGGCTCATCGCCGGCGGGGCGGGGCGGCGGCGCTGGGTCAGGCATCGGCGAATTTGTAGCCCAGGCCGTAGACCGTGAGCAGGTAGCGCGGCTCACGCGGGTCAGGCTCCAGCTTGCGGCGCAGGTTCTTAATGTGCGTGTCGATGGCGCGCTCGTAGCTCTCAATGGCGACGCCGCGCACCGCATCGAGCAGTTGGGCGCGCATGAACACCCGCCCCGGCTCGCGGGCCAGCGTGGCGAGTAAGGCGAACTCGGTGGCGGTCAGCTCCACGCGCTCGTCGCCGCGCCGCACCGAGAGGCGGGCCGGGTCGAGCGTGAGGTCGGCGGCGCGCATGATGGCGGTCGGCGCGCCGGCGGGCGCGGCGGCGGTGTCGGCGCGGCGCAGTACGGCGCGCACACGGGCCACCAATTCTTTCGGGCTGAAGGGCTTGACGATGTAGTCGTCTGCGCCGAGCGCCAGGCCGACGAGCTTATCGGACTCTTCGCCGCGCGCGGTGAGCATGATGATGGGAACGTTGCTGTCTTGGCGCAGGCGGCGCGTGACATCGAGGCCGTCGAGCTCAGGCAGGCCGAGGTCGAGCACTACCAGGTCGGGGCGCTCGGCGCGGAAGGCGGCCAGGGCGGCCGGGCCATCGGCGGCGGTGGTGACAGCAAAGCCGGCGTGGACCAGGTAGTCGCGCGCCAACTGGGTGATGCGGGGTTCGTCATCGACGACGAGGATGGATTTCATGGCCGCTTTACACAGAGACGGG
>JAYUUW010000437.1:0-14498 GCA_043754665.1 Anaerolineales bacterium
GTGCTGGCCGGGCTGATGCCCGTCGTCGCCCTGGTCTACGGCGTCTATGGCGGCATTGAGGCCAACGCCGGCAAAGACTTCAAGTACTGGCTGATCGGCGACTGGGTCAGCCGGACGGTCTGAGCGCCGCATGCCCAAGCCCGCCCAACGCTGGGACGTTAAGCCGCCCATCACTGCCGAGGCCCGCGCCGCCCTGGCCGCCTATCCGGAAGTGGTGGCCCAGGTGTTGTTCAACCGCAGCATCATCACGGCCGAGGACGCCGAGCGCTACTTCAACGGCCAACTCAGTCATGCCGGCGACCCGGCGCAACTGCTCAACCTGCCCCTCGCCGTGGACCGCCTCCAGCGGGCCGTGCGCGCCGGCGAGCACATCGTCGTCTATGGCGACTATGACACCGACGGCGTGACCGCCACGGCGCTGCTGGTGCAGGTGCTGCGCGCCATGGGCGGCACCGTGCAGCCTTACATCCCCATCCGCGACGAGGAAGGCTATGGCCTGAACGTCGAGGCCATGCGCAAGCTCAAAGCCGACGGCGCGCACGTGGTCGTCAGCGTCGACTGCGGCGTGCGCTCAATGCTGGAGGCCGAAGAGGCGCTGCATCTCGGTATGGACTTAATTATTACCGACCACCACGAGCCAGGGGCAGAACTGCCCCGCGCCTTCGCCGTCATCGACCCCAAGCAGGCCGGCGAGACCTACGACAAAGAAAGCCTGGCCGGCGTAGGGCTGGCCTACAAGCTGGCGCAGGGCCTCATTCGCTCATGGCCCACGCGCCCCATTGCCGCCTCCGATGTGCTCGACCTGGTAGCGCTCGGCACCGTCGCCGACCTGGCCCCGCTCACCGGCGAGAACCGCGTGCTGGTGCGTCAGGGGCTGGCCGCCATCAACCGCGGCAAGCGCCTGGGCCTCAAGGCGCTGGGCGACATTTCGCGCCTGCGCCTGGGCCAGATTGACGCCGCCTCGATTGGCTACAGCCTCGGCCCGCGCCTGAACGCCGCCGGCCGCCTCGAAAGCGCGCTGGCCGCCTACGAGCTGCTGACCACCAGCAGCAGCGAGGTGGCCCGTGACCTGTCGATTACGCTCGAATCGCAGAATCGCGAACGCCAAGCGCTCACCCGTGCCACGCAAGAGCGCGCCCGCGAGTTGGCGCTGGCCTCCGGCGGCGACGGCCTGCTACTGTTCGCCGCCGACCCGGACTTCAAGTCGGGCGTGGTCGGCCTCGCCGCCGCCCGCCTCACCGATGAGTTCTATCGGCCGGCCATCGTCGCCACCATCGGCCCGGAGGAGACGCGCGCCTCCTGCCGCAGCATCGCTGAGTTCCACATCACGCAGGCACTCGACCAGGTGGCCGACCTGCTCATCCGCCACGGCGGCCACGCGGCGGCGGCCGGTTTCACCACCCGTTCCACCGATGCGGCCGAGGTCGAGGCGCGCCTGAAGGCCATCGCCACCGACACCCTCACCGGCCAGGCGCTGCGCCCCACCCAGAAGATTGATGTGGACAATGTGCCGTTGAACAGCCTGAGCGGCGAGTTGCTCGACCTGCTGCGCCAGTTTGAGCCCTGCGGCCACGGCAACCCCACGCCGGTGCTGGCCTCGCGTGGCGTCAAGGTGGAGAATACCCGCATCGTCGGCGCGGACGGCAAACACGCCAAGCTCACACTCACCGACGGCTGGCTGACCTTTGATGCCATTGCCTTTGGGCAGGCGCAAGGCCTCGGCGACTTGGGCAACCGCGTGGATGTGGCCTACAACCTGGAGTGGAACGAGTATCGCGGGGAAAAGCGTTTGCAGCTAAACGTGCGCAGTCTTCAGCCGGCGGCGTAGCCCCACGAGCAGCGCCGCCGTCAGCAGTGCCCACGCCGCGGCCGACACCCACAACCCCATTGCCACCGAGCGCGGCGCATAGGTGAACACCACCTCGTGCGCGCCCGCCGGCAGCGCCACCGCCCGGAACATCACATCGGCCCGCATGATCGGCGTGGCCTGCCCATCCACTGTCGCCATCCAGCCCGGATAGTACGCATCGGTCAGCAGCAAATAGCCCGGCCCCTCGGCCAGCACCGTCACCGCTTCCGGCGTATCGCGGGTGATTGTCGCCGGCCGCGCGGGGGCATTCGTATTGGGCTCATCCCCAATGCCCGCCTCCGCCAGCAACACTGTTGCGCTGACGTCAAACGCCGGGTCGGCCAGCCGCGCCAGCGCCGCCGCATCGTCGGCCGTCTCGGCGTGCCCCACCACGAACGCGCGCGCCAGCACCGCCTGGTGCTCGTAGACCTTCACATCGCCTGAATGCACCAGCCGGTACGGCCCCAGTGTCAGCGTCTGGAACGCGCCCGAGCGCTCGTCGATCAGCGCTAGCCCGCGCACGGTGAGCGGCCCTTCCAGCGTCAGCGTCACCGCCGTCATCGGCGCGGGCAGCGTCACGCGGCTCCCGGTCACGGGCAGCGTGGTGGCCGTGCCGTCGGCGGTCGTGAGCGTCAGTGTACCGCCATATGCCTCCGCCACCACGCCCACCGCCGTCGCCGTGAAGCGCGGCAGGTAGGCAATCTGGCTGCGCTCACCCGCCGCCAGCGTCAGCGTGAACTCCAGGTCATAGAACACGTCCTCCAGCCAGGCGTCGTTGACCTTGTCAGTGATCAGGTACCGCCCATTCACCAGCGCCAGCAAGCGCGGGTCCGGCGCGCCGCTTACGTTCTCGCGCAGCCGCCCGTCGGGCGAGGCCGCGCCGGTGAACAGGGTGGTGAAGTCGGCGTAGTGCCGCAGCGGCAGCACGCCGCCGTCGTAGCCATCCACCGCCGGCACGCCCCACGCCAGCGGCAAATTGGGCGAGAGCACCTCTTTGTGCTTGGTGGCGATGAGGAAATCGTAAAACGCGGTCTCGTTCAACTGCCCCGCGAACGCACTCGCCAGTTCGGCCTGGTCGCCCGGCTCGAACCGCAGCGCACTGATTGAGAGAAACCGGCCTGCGTCCGCCGCCAGCAGTTGCGTCATCGCCGGTCGCACCGATGACCAGGCCTCGGGCGTCGTCAGTTGGTTGTAGGGTAGCCCTTGCGCCGCCACGAACAGTTCCACCGTCGCCAGTGCCGCCACTGCCGAGCGCCGCCACGGAACGTTCGCGGGCAGCCATGCCAGCACTGCCACAAGGGCCAATGGCAGCAGCCAGCCGACGACATCGGCCCGCGCGGGTAGCCCCAGCGGCCCGGTCTCGCCGGCCGGCACCAGCGCCGCCGCCAGTGGTGTGAGCGCCATCAACCCCAAGGGCAGGGCGCAAGCCGCCGCCAGCCGCCGCCAGGTGGGCCGCGTGACCAACGAATCTAGCCCGTACCCCGCCAGCAGCGCGCCGCCCCAGGCCAGCAGCACCAGCCAGCGCGCCGGCACGCGGAACAGGTTGAAAGGCGGCAGACTCGCCAGGCCCAGGTACAGCGGGTCATACGCGCCAAGCGCAAACGCCAGCCCGACCGCTGCCAGCACCGCCAGCGCCAAGCGTTCCCGGGTGCGCGCCAGCCCCAACACCGCCAGCGCCAGCCCGGTGACGCCGACGTAGCCGACGAACTCGCTGAACAGCACGCGGCTGTAGCCCGGCAGCAGCGCCCGCCCCAGCAGGCGCGGGTCGAGCGAGAACGACAAGGCCTCGCGCAGCGGCAGCCCGCCCCCCCGCAGCGACTGGCCCGAAAGCTCCAGCGTGGGCAGCACCTGCGCCGCCGCCAGCACCGCCGCCCCGGCCACGGCCGCCAGCAGCAGCCCCAGGCCCGCCAGCGCGCCGTTGCGTGATGCAGCCACCCCATCTGCCCGCCGCCCGCGCCACTGCGCCCCCACCGCCAGCGCGCCGGCATACAGCCCGGCCCCCGCCACCGAGATGAACGCCGTCTGCGTGTGCCCCGCCAGAATTTGTAGCGCCACCAGCGCGGCCACCCCGCCCGCCAACGCCGCGGCCCGCCCGCGCGCGCCCGCCGCCTGCCAGTCCAGCCGCAGGAGCGCGTGCGCGCCCAGCATGAGCCACGGCAGCCACGCCAGCCCCTGCAGTTGGTTCACATGCTCCATCTGCGCGGTCACATAGCCGCCCAGCGCAAACAGCGTCGCCGCCGTCAGCGCGCCCAGGCGGCTCTGGCCCGCCGCCCGCCGCGCAAACGCATATGTGCCCAGCGCCATAAGCGCCAGGTGCGTTACAAGCGCGATCTTCACAGCCAACGGCGCGCTAAACACGGCCAGCGGCCAATTCGGCGGGTAGAGCACCCCGGCTTGGCTGTTCGCCAGGAACGGCGCGCCCATGAACAGCAGCGGCTCCCACAGCGGCAGCCGCCCCGCCAGCAGCGCCTGCGCACGGTACTCCCAATACGGGTAAAAGTACAGGAACGTGTCGCCGCGCCCCAGGATGCCCTGCGTGAGCGCCAGCCGCCACGCGAACGCGATCACCAGCGCCACCACGGCCAGTGGCGGACCCCACCGCGCCAGGCGCTGCCACCCGCCGCTCATGGCGCGGCCTCCAGGCGATAAACCTGCACCGTCACCGCGCCGTCGCGCCGGTAGGCGGTGTAGACGAGTTCAAAGTCGTAGCCCGCCTGCGCCGCCGCCGCCCGCCACTCGGTTTCTGGCTCCCATGTGGGCACCGCCAGGTACCGGGCCGAGGCGGCTCCAAAGGCGCGCAGGTCGGTCGCCAGGGCCGCGGGCGTGGGCAGCCACGCCACATACACCGGCCCGCCATACAGGTAGAAGCCCCATTCCCAACTCAGCCAGTGGTCGTACAGCACCGTGCCCTCGGGCAGGGCGTTCAAGTAGGCCGCCGCGCCATCCAGCCCGTCGTACGCGCCGTGATCGCCGCCGATGGGGTAGCCTGACCGCGCCGCCGCCCAGGCCGGTGCGGCAGCGGTCAGCGCCAGCGCCGCCGTCAGGCCCAGCATTACGCCCGCCCGCGCCGGCCACGCCGGCCGCCAGCGAGTGATGGCCTGCGCCAGCCCGTGCGCGGCCGTCACCAGCACCCGCGCCAGCAGCAGCAGCGCCAGCGGCAGCACTGGCAGCAAGTAGCGGTCCCAGACGTTGAACGCCAGCAGCCAGTACGCGCCCAGGTACAGCGCCAGGTAGCCCGCCAGAATCCGGTCGGCCAGCGCCGTGCGCGTGCCGGACCGGGCCTCGGCCAACAGCAGCAGCGGCAGCCCGACAACCAGCACCCCATTGAGCGCGGGTGATGCCGTCATGTAGTGCAGCAGATCGAGCCAGGCGCGGGCGCGGGGCAGCACCTCATTCGCCCGCACCCACCGCCCCGGCATGTTGTCGGCGTAGCCCTGCGTCCAAAAGCCAATGGCGGGGTGGCGGGCCGCGTCCCAGGCGAACACCAGCCCGGCCGTCAGCGCCAGCCCCGCCAGAATCGGCCAGGCCGCCCGCGCTACGGCCCGCACCGCCGCGTTCACCGTGGCCCCGGCCGGCAGCCGACACAGGGCCAGCGCCAACGCCAAAGGCACATACACCAGCGCCGTCTGTTTGATCGCAAACGCCAGCGCCAGCGCCACCGCCGTGGCTTTCCAGTGCCCGCGCGCCGCCGCCGCCAGCGCCCACAAGCCCGCCGCCAGCAGCAGCGGGTCAATGAACGCCGTCACGGCGAACAGAATCGCGAAGGGCGAGACTGCCAGCAGCGCCGCCGCCAGCAGCCCGGTCCGCGCGCCAAATAGCCGCCGGCCCAACACCGCCGCCAGCGCCACGCTGACCATGCTCGCGTAGTAGCTTGGCAGGCGGGCGCCCAACTCGGTGGGGCCGACCAGCAGCAGGCTCAGCGCACTCAGATAAAAGGGGAGGGGGGGTTTGTCGACCAGCACGCCCGCCAGTAAGGGGTCTTGGCTGGAGGCAATGCGCCGCGCAAACGAGGCATACAGCGCCTCATCGGGGTGAAAGCGATTGTCAAGCAGGGGGGCCGCGCGCAGCCCGGCGGCGAGCAGCAGCCAGGCCACATTCAGCGCCAGCCACAGCGCGGCGCGGCCCGCCCTCGGCCGGTGGGGCCGGGCGCTCGGCATCGGCACGCCTAATCCACGAAGCGGTATTTCACGAGGGTCCACACCGCCGCAAAGGCATCTTTCAGGCCGATCTTCTTGCCGTCGGAGTACTCGCGCGGGTCAAACGAGATCGGCACCTCATAAATGCGGTGCCTGCGCTTGAGCATCTTGGCCGTCACCTCCGGCTCAAAGTCAAAGCGGCGCGCGTGCAGCGGCACGCCCTTTATCACCTCGGCCTTGAACACTTTGTAGCCCGTTTCCATGTCCGACAGAATGGTGTCGTACAGCAGATTGGTCATCAGCGTCAGCAGCTTGTTGGCGATCATGTGCCAGAACATCATCGTCCGGCGCGGCCCGCCCAAGAAGCGCGAGCCATAGACCACGTCGGCCCGCCCTTCCTCAATCGGCCGCAGCAGCTCCGGATAGTCGCGCGGGTCATACTCTAGGTCGGCATCCTGAATCAGGATGATCGCGCCCTGCGCCGCCTCGATGCCGGTGTGCAGGGCCGCGCCCTTGCCGCCGTTCTTGGCGTGCAGGAGGATGCGCAGGTACGGGTGCGTCGCCGGAGTGTACTGCGCCAGCAGCGCCCGCGTGCCGTCGGTCGAGCCGTCGTCCACCAGCACCACCTCGGCCTCGGGGGCCGCGGCGTGCACGCGCGCGATGACTTCGCTGACCGTTTTGAGTTCGTTGAAACACGGAATGATGACGGACAAATGTGGCATGGGGGCGATTATAAAGGGCGGACCCATCCGGAGCAAGCGCCGCCCCGGCATACTTTCGGCTTTGTGCTCGAGTCGGCGCGATGCTATAATCCGCTTACTTCGCCGTCTCTGGGAGACTCATCATGGCAAGTCGTTCGGCCGCACCGCCTCCGAGCCCGGCCTCCGCCGGTCCCGATAAATTCGTCCCGCCGCCTGTCACGCGGGTCGAAGACACGGGCCTGACGCTTACTTACCTGGCCGACCTCACGCTCAAAATCCTCTACAACAGCGGCAACCTCACCGGCTTCCGCATGGCCGAAATGCTCACGCTGCCGTTCAACGGCATTGTCGATGACATTCTGGAGCACCTCAAGAAGGAAAAGACGGTCGAGGTCAAAGGCTCGGGCGGCATTGGCGAGGGCGCTTATCAATACGCCATCACCGGGGCGGGCATCGCCCGCGCCCGGGAGGCCATGTCGCGCAACGAATACGCCGGCCCGGCCCCCGTGCCGATCCAGTCCTACAACACCGCCATCGTCAAGCAGTCGGCCGCGCGGGTGCAGGTCACCCAGCGCACCATGCGCCACACCTTGTCGCACCTGGTCATGAGCGATAAGACCCTGGCCCGTATCGGCCCGGCCGCCAACTCCGGCACGTCGCTCTTCCTGTTCGGCGCGCCCGGCAACGGCAAGACCTCCATCGCTCGCTCCATCGGCCGCATGATCCTGGGCGATGACATGTACATCCCCTACGCCGTCGACGTGGACGGGCAAATCATCAAGATCTTCGACAACGTCAACCACGAAGTCGTGCGCGACGACAAGAGCCACAGCAACACCGGCACCGGCAGTCTGCGCGCCGGCTTCAAGCGCGACACCCGCTGGATCAAGATTCGCCGCCCGTTCATCGTCGTCGGCGGCGAGCTCACCATGGCCGGGCTCGACCTGCAATTCGACTCCGGCAGCAAGTTCTACGAAGCGCCCTTCCAAATGAAGGCCAACGGCGGCATGTTCCTCATCGACGACTTTGGCCGCCAGCAAGTCCGCCCGCGCGACCTGCTCAACCGCTGGATTGTGCCGCTCGAAAGCCGCCTCGACTTCCTCTCGCTACACAATGGCCGCAAGATCGAGATTCCGTTTGAGGTGCTGGTGGTCTTCTCTACCAACCTCAACCCGCGCGACCTGGTAGATGAAGCCTTCCTGCGCCGCATCCGACACAAGATTGAGATCGTCGACCCGACCTACGAGGAATTCAAAGAGATCTTCCGGCGCATGGCCGACAGCAAGAAGATCCCCTTTGACGAGAAGGGCCTGGCCTATCTGCTGCAGGAGTGGTACATCAAGCGCAACCGCAAGCTGCGCTCGAACCACCCCCGTGACATCCTGGAACAGATCCTCGACATCGCCGCCTACCTGAACGTCGAGCCAGTTATGAGCAAAGACCTGCTCGACCGGGCCTGCGAGTCGTACTTCGTCGAGCTGTAGCTGGTTGTGGGTGCTGTGCGCTCGACAGGTCACGGGCCGGTGAGTGTCACCGGCCGCGCCTGAGTCACCCGCGTCCCCCTAGCCACCCACACGATGACCACGCCAGCCGCTTTGCCGCTCCCGCACCTCTACCCGCGCCTGCCGGCCATCTTCGCGCACCGGGGCGCCAGCGATGACGCGCCGGAGAACACCCTGCGCGCCTTCGGCCTGGCGCTGGAGCAGGGGGCCGACGGCCTGGAGCTAGATGTCACCCTCTCAGCCGACGGCGTGCCGGTCGTCATCCATGACGACACGCTCGACCGCACTACCACCGGCCACGGCCGCGTCGGCAGCCACACGCTGGCCCAGCTTAAGGCGCTGGAGGCCGGCTACCCGGCCCAATTTGGCGCGCAGTTCGCCGGCGAGCGTCTGCCCACGCTGGATGAGGTCTTTACCGCCTACGGCCACCAGACCTATATCAACGTGGAGCTGAAGCAAGACCGCGCCCCCGGCCGCCCGCTGGCCCCGCGCGTCGTCGATCTGATCCGCCAGCATGGGCTGGCGGGGCGGGTGATCTTATCCTCGTTCCAGTTCAGCAACCTGTGGCAGGTGCGCGCCCTCGACTCGGCGCTGCCCATCGGCCTGCTCTACACGCTGGCCACCGGCGGGGCGCGCCTCGTCCGCCTGCTTACCGGCGATCTGCGCCCGGAGGCCCACCACCCCGGCTGCTACACGCTGCGCCCCGAGCAAGTGGCTTGGTTCCACGCCCACGGCCTGCGCGTCAACACCTGGACTGTTAACGAAGAAGCCGACCTGCGGCGTTTCGCGCTGGCCGGTGTGGACGGCCTAATCACCAACCGCCCGGCCCTTGCGGTCGCGGTGCGCAACAGCCTCTAGCCCAAAACAAAACGCGGTGGCGCCGGCTGCCCGGCCCCACCGCGTGATGTCCCCTCTGCTGCCCTTATTCCGCTAACTGAAACGCCGGCTGGCCCAGCCCCAACAGGCCGGAGGCGCCGCCTTCGTTCTTTAACAATTCCTGCACGGCCGCGTCCAACTGCGGGTCGTTGCCGGCCGCGTGGTCTTCCTCGGTCAGCGCCACGGTCACGTCGGGCGTGATGCCCAACTCGTGAATGGTGCGGCCGTCGGGCGTGTACCAACGGGCGATGGTCACCCGCACTGCGCCGTTCTCGCCGCGCAGGGCGTGCCAGTTCTGCACCGACCCCTTGCCGTAAGAGGTCTCGCCCACCAGCGTGCCGCGCGCGTGGTCTTGGATCGCGCCGGCCACGATCTCCGAAGCCGAGGCCGACCCCTTATCAATCAGCACCACCAGCGGGATCTCGGTCGCCAGCCCGCCGCCCTCGGCGTCGTATAGCACTTCGCGGCCATCGCCGAACTGTTCGCGCATCACCAGCGTGCCGCGCGGCAAGAACTGGCTGGTCACATCAATGGCCGTGTCAAGGAAGCCGCCGGGGTTGCCGCGCAGGTCGAGCACTAGGCCCACCGGCTTGTCGGCCAGCAGGTCGCGCAGCGTCTCGCGCAGCTCCTGCGAGGTGCGCTCGCCGAAGTCGTTGACCTTCACATAGGCCACATTGTTGTCAAGCAGCTTGCCTTCCACCGAGGCCACGGTAATAGTGGCGCGCACCACGGCGTAGTCGCGCGCCTCGGTGCTGCCATCGTCGGCGGTGCGCTGAATGATCAAATTGACGGTCGTGCCGGCCGGGCCGCGCACCAGGCTCACGGCTTCGGTCTCATTCATTCCGGTCACATCCACGCCGTCCACCGCCACGATCAGGTCGCCCGGCAGGAGCCCGGCCGCTTCCGCCGGCGAGCCGGGGAAGGGCGAGACGATCCGCAGCCCGAGGCCTTCCACGCCCTCCACATACGCGCCAATGCCCTCGAACTGGCCCGACTGATCGGCATTGATGAGGGTGTACTGCTCGGGCGGGATGTAGCTGGAGTGTTGATCGCCCAGCGCCGCCATCATGCCGGTGATGGCCCCCTGCATCAGCTTGGCATCGTCCAGCGGCTGATCGACAAACTCGGCGTGCACCAGGTCCCACGCTTCCCAAAACGGCGCGAAGAGCGTTTGCTGGTCAGTGGCGCTGCCGCCGCCAGTCAGCCCGGCCAGCCCGCTCAGTTCAACCGACGGGGTCGCGGTGTAGTGCCCGGCAATGAAGCCGCCCACGAAGACCGCCGTGCCGGTGACGACCACCAGCATCAGCGTGAGTAAGGTGCGAAAGAAGCCATTCATGTACGCTCTCCCAGCGCCGCAGCGCCAACCGACGATGGCCTCATCATACGCACTCTGGGTAAGTAGCAAATGAGTGTTAAACAAACGGCGCCGGGCGAGGTGGCCCGGCGCCGCCAGTTGATCGGTGCGGCCTACGGGTTGACGGTCAGGGTGCCGGTCATGCCCGCTTCGCGGTGGCCAGGCACATCGCAGAAGTAGGTGTAGGTGCCGGCCGTGGTGGGCGTGAACACGCCCGCCTCAGACTTCGCGCCGCCCGCAATGGGGCCGAGGTGCACGTCCAACTCGTCGATGACGAAGTTGTGCTCCAGCACGCCCTTGTTCTCAAGGACGACGGTGACTTGCTCGCCGACCTTGGCCGAAAGGGTGGCTGGGTCGAACTTGAAGGCGTCGAGCGCGCCAACAGTGAAGCTGGCGGACGGCACGGCGGTGGGGCCGGCCGGGGTTGCGGGGCTACACCCGGCGAGGGCCAGCGCGGCGCCGAGGGTCAGGGTAGTTAATCCAACATACAGCTTGCTCTTCACGATCAATTCTCCTTGATTTGCAGACAAAACAGAGTTGTGGGTACAAATGAGAATATTATCACAATATGCCCATTTGACCACTGGCGGATTGGGCGAAGCTGCTTGGGGCGCGCCGGCGCGCGGAGGGGCGCTTATGAAGTTAAGCGCCCCTCCGGTCGGCGTCGGGCGTGGGGTGCGCCTAGTGCTTGAAGGCGTGGTGGCCGGCGTACTCAGCGCGGCTACCCAGCTCCTCTTCGATGCGCAGGAGCTGATTGAACTTCTCGACCCGCTCGCTGCGGGCGGGCGCACCGGTCTTGATCTGGCCGGTGCTCAGGCCCACAACCAGGTCAGAGATGAAGCTGTCGGTGGTCTCGCCGCTGCGGTGCGAGGTCACGGCGGTCCAGCCGGCCTTGTGCGCCAACTGGATGGCCTGAATGGTCTCAGTGAGCGAGCCGATCTGGTTGAGCTTGATGAGCACCGAGTTGCCCACGCCCAGGTCGATGCCCTTTTGGATGCGGGTGACGTTGGTGACGAACAGGTCGTCGCCGACAAGCTGAGTGTCATCGCCCATGCGCTCGGTCAGCGCCTTCCAGCCGTCCCAGTCGTCCTGCGCCAAACCGTCTTCCACAGAGACGAGCGGATACTTGGCGCGCCAGCCGTCATAGAGGTCGATCATGGCGGCGGGGGTCACGGTGCCCTCCGCGCCGAGCTTGTAGTGGCCGTCCTCGTAGAACTCGCTGGCGGCCGGGTCCAGTGCGATGGCGATGTCTTCGCCGGGGCGGTAGCCGGCCTTCTGGATGGCATCCACCAACATCTTCAGGATGTCTTCGAGCACGGTCACGGTGGGGGCAAAGCCGCCCTCATCGCCCACGGTGGTGACGAGGTTCTTAGACTTCAGAATAGCCTTGAGCGCCGAGTACGTCTCGGAGCCCCAGCGCAGCGCCTCGCGGAATGATGGCGCGCCGACGGGCATAATCATGAATTCCTGCATGGGCACGGTGGACCACCCGGTATGCGCGCCGCCGTTGATGACGTTCAGCATCGGCACCGGCAGGGTCACGGCCGTGTCGCCGCCGAGCGACTTGTAAAGCGGCAGGCCGGCGGCGGCGGCGCTGGCGCGGGCCACGGCCAGCGAGACGCCCAGGATGGCATTCGCGCCCAGGCTGCTCTTATTGGGCGTGCCGTCCAGGTCGATCATCTGCTTATCAATGCCGGCCTGGTCGGCGGCGTTCTGCCCCTTGAGCAGCGGGTTGATCTTGTCGTTGATGTTGGCGACGGCGGTGAGCACGCCCTTGCCCAGGTAGCGCTTCTTGTCGCCGTCGCGCAGTTCCAGCGCTTCGTGGATGCCGGTGGAAGCGCCGGACGGCACGGCGGCGCGGCCAAAGGCGCCGCCCTCCAACGTCACATCGGCTTCAACGGTCGGGTTGCCGCGCGAATCCAGAATCTCACGAGCGTGGACAGTGGCAATGCTGGTTTTCATAGGTCTCCTTACGCAATCGGGCGGCGGGGGCCGCGGGGGCTGTGTGGCGTGGCCGGCGGCCGAAGGGCGCGCAGGTGATCCCAGGCCCGCTCGGCGTGCCGGGCTTGTTCCAGCGAGGGCGCTTCGGCCGCGTAACGGGCCAAGACATACGTGTGGGTGAGTATGGCGATGGCCTCTTGGCCTTCGGGCAGCGCCCCGGCCAGGGTCTCCCCATAGGCGCGGGGCGTCTGGCCGGCCAGGCGCGGCAGGCTCAACGTCAGCGCCCATTCTAGCATGGCTTGATAACAGCGGCGCACGATCAGGCGGGCGTCGTCGGGCGCGCCGCTGAGGGCCAGGTACGGGGCGGCGGCGGTCACGCGCGGCCGGCGGGCGCGCAGCAGCCGCCGCAACTGCGCCCACAGCAAATGCCGCGAGAAGACGCTGTCGCGCTGCTCGTCCTCGCTGGTGACCGGCCAGGCGGTGAAGCGCCGCAGCACGAAGGCATAGAGCAGGCCGACGGCCAGGGCCAGCAGCGCGACCAACCCCCAGCGGCTGCCGGCCTGCACAGCGGGGGAATGAATGAACGCCTCCAGCCCCTCGACGGTGAACAGGCGCGGCAGGCGCACGGCCATAAGGCGCAGGAAGAAGCCGAACAGCCCCCGCGCCAGCCCGACCAGGCGGCGGAAGCCCTCGATAAGGTCGGCCATGAAATCAGTGAGGAAGGGATAGAGCGGCTGGAGCAGCCGGTCGGCCAACAGCGCCAGCGGGGCGATGACCAGGCCCAGGCCGTAGGCGGCGGTGGCGGCTACGCGGTTGAGCGCGGCATTGACCGAGTCGAGCGCTTCGGGCGCGATGAGGCGGGCGGTGAGCAGACCGCCGGCCAGCACCGCGGCGATGCACAACGCGGCGGTGAGCAGCCAGAAGCGGTTAAGCCGCAGCGCAGTGAGGGTGACGCTGCGCTGCTCCATGCGCAAGCGGCGCAGGCTGGTGACGGCCAGCCCGGCCAGCCCCAGCCCAAAGTAGACCAGGATGGACGGCAGCAGTGCGGCAGCGGGCAGGGCCGGGAAGAGGCTGTTGGCAATGAGCAGCCCGGCCAGCCCGACCACGCCGCCCCAAAAGACGCCGCTGATGGTGTGGTAGCCGATGGCGCCGCGCCCCAACTGCAAGCCGCGCCACCAGCCGAACACGCCGACCACCAGCGGCGGGCCGGCGGGCGCAGCCAGGCGCAGCAAGTCTGGCCCGCGCCTAAAGAGGTCCGGGCTGAGGTACGGGTGGGCGCTGAGCCACACGAAGGCCAGCACGGCGGCGGTGCCGGCCACGCCGACGACCAGGCGGGCGGGCCGCAGCGGCCGGTCAGCGCGGCGCAGAAGCGCTTGCGTGAGCGCGGCCCCGCCAACGACGAGGCCGGCCAGCGCGACGGGGAAGTGCCACGGCAAGGGCAGCGGCGGCTGGGCCAACTGCCACAGCCACCGGACCCACGGAGTGACCCAGGCGGCGGTGAGGGCCGCGACGATGAGCAGCAGGCCGAGGAGTTCGAGGGGCGGGGTGATGTGGGGCTTGGGTGTCATGGAAGGCAAGAGGGGGAAAGGCGTGGGCCACGAATGGGCACGAATGAAGTGCGCGAATTGGCACGAAGGGGGAGCGAGAGTAGGCTGGCTATGCCAGGAGTGACGGATTGCGCATAGCCATTAGGGCGGGCGGGGGCGCGGACCGGCAATGCGCCGCCAAGGGCAAGGCAGACTATGCGCAACGGGCGGTCCACGACGAAAGCGCTCACTTGCGCATGACGCGGGCCGCGGCGAGGGCCTGCAGGCGGCCCAGCGCGGTTTGGGCGGCGCGGGCCTCGGCCAGCGAGGGGGCGTCGGGGGCGTAGCGGGCCAGTACGTACGCGCCCGTGAGCGCGTCAATGGCGTCGCGGCCCTGAGGCAGCGCGTCGGCCAGCGCTTTGGCGTAGGCGGCGGGCGTCTGGGCGGCGGCGCGGCGCGGCAGGGCCGAGTTGGGCGCCCACTCCAGCAGGCTCTGATAGGCGCGGCGCACGATCAGGCGCGGGTCGTCGCGCGGGCCGCTGAGCGCCAGGTAGGCCGGGCCGCCGGCGGGGGCCGGGGCGGGCCGCCGGAGGAGCGCCCGCAATTGGCAGAT
>JAYUUW010000438.1:0-5947 GCA_043754665.1 Anaerolineales bacterium
ACGAGGGCCGGCCTCGCCGGCCCGAAGTACTGCTTTTTTCGCACAGGGTCAGATACTGTATCTCAAGGCTTCATCGTGCGATGATCCGGCCCCCAGACGTTGAGCTTGCTAACCAGTTAATACGGCCGCCGATGATTGTGTCAAGTTGGCATGTGAAAGATCAATAACCCGCCGGTCGCGCGCTTTGGCCGCGCCCCTGTAGTCATTCCCCTACATCAACTTCAGCCCCGCCCCGATGGGTGCGCCGCGCCCCCTGCGCTAAAGTTAGGCGCGGGTTCGGTGCATCCTCATATTGGATTTAACACCACGCTCGGCCGCCCAGCGGTGCTGCGCCCGTGATCAACTACCTCCACTGGAACCCAACTTTTTAGAAGGGCTGTCTGTCATGGTTGTCCCGTTTTTTGTATGGTTGCCATTTGGCCCGCACGCCTCCAACCTATATTTCTTCCCTCCCACCTCCACCCATGGGCCGCGCGCCTAACATGGCCGCCGGCAAGCGCGTCTTCTCGCTCCTCGACTGGCGGCGCGGCCGGTCGCTAACCGACGGCCTGCAAGCCCCCATCCGGGGCGAGATTTTTGGGCCGGAGAGTCTGGCCGCCTACGCCCGCACCCTGGCCGAAACCGACACCCTGGCCGCCCCCTCCGCGCGCAGCCGGCCGCTGCTCGAGCGCTTCGCCCACAACCGCCGCGCCCTGCTGGCCGCCCAGCAGCGCTTCGCCGCCGATGCCAGCGCCGACCGCGCCCTGCCGCCCGCCGCCGAGTGGCTGCTCGACAACTTCTACATCGTTCAGACCCACCTGCATCAGGTCGAGCGTGACCTCTCGCGCGACTTTTACCGCGAGCTGCCCAAACTGGCCGCCGGCGTCCATGCCGGCTATCCGCGCGTCTACGGGCTGGCGCTCGAACTGCTGACCCACACCGACAGCCGCCTCGATCTCGACACCCTCTCGCGCTTCGTCACCGCCTACCAGGCGGTGCAAACCCTCACCACCGGCGAGTTGTGGGCCGTGCCCATCATGCTGCGCCTGGGCCTGCTGGAGAACCTGCGCCGCCTCGTCGGCCAGGCGCTGGTGGCGCATGAGAAGCGCCGCGTTGCTGACCGTTGGGCCGGCCAACTGCTGCGCGCCGCCGGTGGTCCGCCGCCGCAGTTGCTCGCCACCGTGGCCGACCTGGCGCGCGGCCAATCGGCGCTCGACTCGGTCTTCGTGGTGCAGATGCTCGAACGCCTGCGCGACCAAACCCCGGCCATCGGCCCGGCCGTGCAGTGGCTCGAACAATGGCTCAACGCGCACGGCACCAACCTGGAAGCCATCACCCGCACCGAGCATCAGCGCCGCGCCGCCAATCGCGTGTCGGTCGGCAATACCATCGCCAGCCTGCGCGGCCTGGCCGCCGGCGACTGGGCCGAGTTTTTCGAGGCCCACAGCGCACTGGAGGTCGAACTGCGCCGCGACCCGCTGGGCGTGTACGCCGCCATGGATTTCGACACCCGCGACCGCTACCGCCACGTCGTTGAAAAACTCGGCCGGCGCGCTCACCGCCCCGAGTTGGAAGTGGCCGCTGCCGCCAACCGTCTCGCCGCCGCCGCCGCCGCAGATGAGGCCGGCGACGAGCGCCGCCGGCACAATGGCTACTACCTGCTCAGCGACGGCCGCCCCGCGCTGCAAGCCGCCATTGGCTATCGCCTGCACTTGGATGACTATACGCGCCGCCTCACGCGCGCCCTGGCCACGCCCCTGTTCCTGGGTGCCATGGTCCTGCTCACCGCGCTGATCACCGCCCTGCCGCTCAACTACGCCGCCGCGCACGGCCTCGGGCGGCCCGGCCTGCTCGGGTTGGCTGTGCTGGCCGGGCTGCCCGCCAGCGCCCTGGCCGTGGCCGCCGTCAATTGGCTCATCACCATCCTGCTGCCGCCCCACCGCCTGCCCAAGCTCAACTTCACCTCGCGCACCTCCGGCGGCCTGCCCGAATCGGCCCGCACCATGGTCGTGGTGCCCTGCCTCATCAGTGATCTGCCCGGCATCGAGCGCCTGTTCGACAACTTAGAGATTCGCTTCCTCGCCAACCGCGACGCGCACCTGCACTTTGCGCTCCTGGGCGACTTTGCCGACTCAACCGAAGCCGAGCGCCCCGAAGACGCCGTGCTGTTGGCCGCCGCCGAGCGCCGCGTGAACGAGCTCAACGAGCAGTATGGCCGGGGCCGCGCCGACCGTTTCTACTTTTTCAATCGCCGCCGCACCTGGAACGCGGCGCAGGGCGTGTGGATGGGCTGGGAGCGCAAACGCGGCAAGCTGCTGGAGTTCAACCGCCTGCTGCGTGGCGCGGCCGGCACCCACTACACCACCCAACTGGGCGACCTGACGCTGCTGCCGCAGGTGCAGTACGTCATCACCCTCGACGCCGACACCGACCTGCCGCTGCGCAGCGCCGCCCGTCTGGTGGGCGCCATGGCGCACCCGCTCAACCGCCCGCGCCTCGACCCGCGCCGCCGCCTGGTGGTGGAGGGCTACGGCATCATGCAGCCGCGCACGGCCGTCAACGCTCTGGCCGCCACCGAGACCCGCTTTGCCCGCCTCTTCGCCGGCGATGGCGGCCTCGACCCCTATTCCACCGCCATCTCCACCGTCTATCAAGACCTGTTCGGCAGCGGCAACTACATCGGCAAGGCCATCTACTCGGTCGATGCCTGCCTGGCCGTGCTCGACCACCGCTTTGCCGAGAACCAACTCCTCAGCCACGACCTGCTGGAGGGCAGCTACGCCCGCGCCGGCCAGCTCACCGATGTGCAGTTGCTCGAAGACTTCCCCTCCGGCTACGACGCCTACGCCCAGCGCCAGCACCGCTGGATTCGCGGCGACTGGCAGATCGCCGAGTGGGTGACACCTTGGGCCACCGGTCCGCACGGCCGCCCGGTCCGCAATCCATTACCGCTCATTGCCCGCTGGAAGTTTCTCGACAACCTGCGCGTCAGCGTGGTGCCGGTGGCCGCGCTGCTGCTGCTGATCTTGGGCTGGACCGTGCTGCCCGGCCGCCCCGCCGTGTGGACCGTGGCCGCGCTGCTGCCCATCATGCTGCCCGAGTTCACCGCGCTGATCCTCAATAGCGGGGTGCACCCGGTGGGCGAGCCGTGGCTGGCCTACTTCCACAACGTCGGGCGCGATGCTTTCGTGGGCCTCAGCCGCGCGCTGTTTTTGATGACCCTGCTGCTGTTCGAGGCCGGCAACAACCTCGACGCCATTCTGCGCGTGTTCGCGCGGCGCTTCATCACCCGCCGCCACCTGCTCGAGTGGAACAGCGCCGCTAAGGTCGAGCGCCGCCAGGCCCGCACGCTGCCCGACTACTGGGCGCGGCTGGCGGTCTCGCCCGCGCTGGCCGCCGGCCTGCTGCTGCTGGTGGCCGTCACCCGCCCCGCCGCCCTGGTCGACGCCCTGCCGCTGCTGTTGCTGTGGGCCTTGGCCCCGGCGCTGGCCTGGTGGATCAGCCGGCCCGCCGTGCAGCCCCGCAATCGCCCGCTGCCCGCCGCCGCCCAGCGCGCCCTGCGCCTCACCGCCCGCCGCACCTGGCGCTTCTACGAGGTCTTCGCCGGCCCCGACGACCACTGGCTGCCGCCCGATAACTACCAGGAAGACCCCAACCCCCAGGTGGCGCACCGCACCTCGCCCACCAATATCGGCTTCTTGCTGCTCTCGGCCCTGGCCGCCTACGACTTCGGCTATCTCGACGCCGCCGCGCTCACCACCTGGTTCGAGCGCGTGCTCCACACCCTGCACGGCATGGAGCGCTACCGCGGCCACCTCTTCAACTGGCACGACACCCTCACCCTCGCGCCACTGTCGCCCGAATACGTTTCCACCGTGGATAGCGGCAACCTGGCCGCCTGCCTGCTGACAATTAAGCAGGCCTGCCTGGAGATCGCGGACGCGCCCGTGGTCACCCCCGCCGCGCGCGCCGGGCTGGAAGATACCTTTGCCGGTTTGCGCGCCGCGCTGGCCGCCTGGCAGCCCGCCACCGCTACCGGCCGGGCCGCCCTCCAAGTGCTCCAGAGTGACGAAGACCGGCTGGTCGCCTGCTTCGCCAGCGCCGCGCCGCTGCCCGCGCTGCTGGCCGAACTGGAGCCGCTGGCCGAGGCGGTCGCCCTTCGCGTGCAGGCGCTCGATCCCGCCGACGCCGAACTCGCCTATTGGAGCGAGGCCCTGTTGACCCTGGTGCAGTTGCGTCGTCAGGCCCTCACCGACCTGGGCCTGGCCGATGGGACGACTCCCCCGGCCTGGTCTGCGCTGGCCGGCGACCCAGCCCACCCGCTCGCCGCCGATCTGGTGGCGCGCCTCGCCGCCGTGGCCGAGTCGGCGGAGGCTTTTGTGGCGCAGACCGACTTCGCTTTTCTCTATCGGCCGGAGCGCGGCCTGTTTTCCATCGGCTACAGCCTGGCCGCGCAGCGCCTCGACGCCAGTGACTACGACCTGCTGGCCTCCGAGTCGCGCCTGGGCAGCCTGGTCGCCATCGCGCGCGGGCAGGTGCCCTCGCGCCACTGGTTCCGCCTCGGCCGCCCGCTCACCTGGGCCGGCGGCAGTTTGGCCGTGCTCTCGTGGGGCGGCACCATGTTTGAGTACCTCATGCCCGGCCTGCTGCTCTACGAGCGCGACCGCACCCTGCTGTCGCAGACCGCGCTGGCCGTCATTCAGGCTCAGCGCCAATACGGGGCCGCGCAGGGCGTGCCGTGGGGCATCTCCGAGTCGGGCTACTATGCCTTCGACTACCAGTTCAGCTATCAGTATCAGTCCTTCGGCGTGCCCGGCCTCGGCCTCAAGCGCGAACTGGGCGAGCACCTCGTCATTGCGCCGTACGCCACGCTGCTGGCGCTGCCGCTCAACCCCTCGGTGGCCTATGCCAATTTGCAGCACCTCACCGCCGAGGGGCTGGCCGGCGCGTATGGCTACTATGAGGCCATCGACTACACGCCCGCCCGCCGCCCGCGCGGCCAGCGCGCCGGCCTAGTGCGCTCCTACATGGCCCACCACCAGGGCATGAGCCTGGTGGCGCTCGACAACGCCCTCAACGGTGCGCCCATGCCGCGCCGCTTCCACAGCGAGCCGGCCATCGCCGCCGTCGAGCTGCTGCTGCAAGAGCGCCTGCCGCGCCATGTGGCCCTGCTTGATCCGCACCCGGCCATTGAGAACGATCTCGACCGTTCGCGCGGCGGGGCCGAGCCCGAAGCGCCCAGCGCCGGCCGCTGGTATGGCACGCCCCACACGCCCGCCCCGCGCACCCAGGTGCTCTCTAACGGCGCGTTCGAGGTCATGGTCACCAACGCCGGCGGCGGCTACACCGCTTATCAAGCGCCGGCCGCCCCCACCGAGCTAGGGCCGGCCGGCCCTAGCGCCACCCTGGCTGTTACGCGCTGGCGGCCCGACGCCACCCGCGACCAGTGGGGCAGCTTTATCTACATTCAAGATGTCGTCAGCCACCAGGTCTGGTCGGCCGCCTACCAGCCCACGGCGCGCGCGGCCGAGCATTACGAGGTCATCTTCGAACTTGATCACGCGCACTTCATGCGCCGCGATCTGGGCATTGAAAGCCGGCTCGATGTCGTCGTCTCCCCGCGTGACGCCGTCGAGCTGCGCCGCCTGCGGCTCACCAACCTCAGCCGCCAGCCGCGCACCCTGGCCGTCACCAGTTACGCCGAGGTCGCGCTCGACACCGTCGGCGCCGATCTATCCCACCCGGCCTTCAGCAAGCTCTTCATCGAAAGCGAGCGCCTGCCCGACCAGCCGGTGCTGCTCTTTCATCGCCGGCCGCGCGCCACCGGGCAGACCTCGCCCTGGGCGCTGCACGCCCTCACCACCAGCGCCGCCCTGCTCGGCCCGGTGGAGCACGAGACCGACCGCGCCCGCTTCCTGGGCCGCGGCCGCACCCCGCGCGACCCGGCCGCGCTAGGCGGCCCGCTCTC
>JAYUUW010000439.1:0-8958 GCA_043754665.1 Anaerolineales bacterium
TATGCCTTCGTGCAGTTGAGCAAGACCGGCAAGGCCATGCGCGCCGTCTCCGAAGACAAAGAGGCCGCCGCGCTCATGGGCATCGATGTCGACCGCATCATCGCCACCACCTTTGCCGTGGGCGGCGCGCTGGCCGGCGCGGCCGGGGTGCTCTACGCCCTCATCTTCGGCCAGGTGCAGTACTTCATGGGCTTCGTCCCCGGCATCAAGGCCTTCACGGCGGCAGTGTTGGGCGGCATTGGCAACGTGCCCGGCGCCATGGTCGGCGGCCTGTTCCTCGGCGTGTTCGAGAGCGTCGGCCCCAGCCTGTTCCTCGACGGCCTGGGCATTCCGGCCCCCGCCCAGTTGAAAGATGTGATTTCCTTTACGCTGCTCGTGCTGATCTTGATCTTCCGCCCGAGCGGCATTTTGGGCGAACGCTTGTCCACCAAGAAGGCCTAGCCCGCCCCCCGGCGCAGGAAGGTGATGGCATGAAGTCTCACACCGAACCCGTTTGGCAGACCGCCGTCCGCCTGGGCCTGTATGGCGGCGGCGCGGCGGTGCTGTTCTCGCTGGTGGGCATGGTGCAGGCCTTCCAACAGCGCGCCATCATCGGCGGCGTGCTGTCGCTGGGTCAGGCCTTCTTGTCGCTGGCCGTGGCCATCAGCGCTTTCGCCGCCGCCCGGCGCGTGCAGGCCGAAGGTACCCCGGCGCTGCTGCTGGCCGGCGGTTTGGCGGGCGGGGTGGTCGGCGCGCTGCTGGCCGTGCTCATCCTCGTCATCGCCGCGCTGCCCGATATCCGCACCGTGCTCATCAACGCCTCGCCTGACCTGTCCTTCATCCTCACCTTCGGCCAGACCGCTGTGCTGGGCGCGCTCATTTGGGTGGTGCTGGGGGTGGTGTTAGGCGTGGTGGCGGCCTCGCTGCTGCTGCTGTCGCCCGCCGTGCGCCGCACCCTCCTTGAGTCGCTCGGCGCCGTCCTGCTGGTGGGCCTGCTGGCCGATCTGCTGCGCATCATCACCAGCGCCTGGGGCTTTTTGGCCGGCCTGTTCACCTGGGTCTTCTCCGGCAAGGGCTTGTCCATCCCCGGCACGCTGGCGCTCATCGCCCTGGTGGTGGTGGTCAACGTGCTGCGCGCGCGCGGGGTCTTCAACCGGCCCCGGCCGGCGCGCGTGGCCGCGCCGACCATGCGCCAGCGCCTGCTGCGCCTGGGCGCGGCCCTGGTAGTGCTGGCCCTGCTGCCGCTGGTGCTTGGCACCTACATGAGCGAAGTGCTCGACCAGGTCGGCATCTTCATCCTCATGGGCCTCGGCCTCAACATCGTGGTCGGCTTTGCCGGCCTGCTCGACCTGGGCTACGTGGGCTTCTTCGCCATCGGCGCCTACGCCATGGGCATTCTCACCTCGCCCGAATTGGGCTTCTTCAGCCTCAGTTGGTGGGAGGCCATGCCCCTCGCCATCGGTCTGACCGTGCTGGCCGGGGTCATCCTGGGCATTCCCGTGCTCAAGGTGCGCGGCGACTACCTGGCCATCATCACCCTCGGCTTCGGCGAGATCATCCGCCTGCTGGCCCTCTCCGACGCGCTCGGCGGCCTCACCGGCGGCCCGCAAGGCATTCAGTTGATCGCCAAGCCCGCCATCGGCGCCTTCGTCTTTAACAACCCCACCCGCCTCTACTATCTGCTGTTAGCGGGCTGTTTGCTGGTCGGCTTCATCGCCATCCGCCTGCGCGACTCGCGCATCGGCCGCGCCTGGATGGCCATGCGCGAAGATGAAGACGTGGCCCAGGCCATCGGCATCAATCTGGTGACCACCAAACTGCTGGCCTTCGCCTCGGGCGCGGCCTTCGCTGGGCTGGCCGGCGCCATCTCGGCCGCCAAGATCGGCGCCGTCTACCCGCAGAGCTTCGGCCTGCTCATCTCCATCAACGTGCTGGCCCTCATCATCATCGGCGGCATGGGCAGCATCCCCGGCGTCATCGTCGGCGCGCTGGCGCTCGTCGGCCTGCCCGAGTTGCTGCGCGAGTTCGCCGAGTTCCGCCTGCTGGTCTACGGCATTGTGCTGGTGGTCATGATGCTCTACCGACCGGAGGGCTTGTGGCCCGAAGCCTCCCGCCGCCGCGAGCTGCACAATGACGACCCCGCGCCGCTGCCCGTCGAAGGGTCCGCCTCCTAAGGCGGCCAGGATACTGCCCCATGCCCCTACTCGTTGCGCGCAAAGTCGGCAAACGCTTCGGCGGCCTCATGGCCGTCCGCGACCTGGATCTCGAAATCGAGCCGCAGACCATCTACAGCGTCATCGGCCCCAACGGCGCCGGCAAGACCACCTTCTTCAACTGCATCACCGGCTTCTACAAGCCTGAGACCGGCGACATTCTGCTCGACGGCCAGTCCATCGTGGCCAAGCCGCCCGACCAGATCACCCGCCTGGGCATCGCCCGCACCTACCAGAACATTCGCCTGTTTCAGAACATGACGGCGATTGAGAACATTCTGGTCGGCCTGCACCCGCACCTGCACAGCAGCCTGCTGGGCGCAATCTTCCGCACCAAAAAGGTCATGGCCGAAGAGGCCGCCGCCCTGGCCGAGGCCACCCGCCTGCTGCAATTCGTGGGCCTGGCCGGCAAGGGCGACTTTGTGGCCAAGAACCTGCCCTACGGCCAGCAGCGCCGGCTGGAGGTCGGCCGCGCGCTCGCCAGCCGCCCCAAGCTGCTGCTGCTCGATGAGCCCACCGCCGGCATGAACCCGCGCGAAGCCGAAGATATGAAGCACTTCATCCAAAGCCTGCGCGACGAGTTGGGCATCACCATCCTGCTCATCGAGCACCACATGCGCGTGGTCATGGGCATCTCTGAGCGCATTTCGGTGCTGGACTACGGCGAAAAGATTGCCGAAGGCACCCCGCGCGAGATTCAGACCAACCCGCGCGTGATTGAAGCGTACCTGGGGCGCGGCAGCGCGGCTCAGCAGCACGGCATGCTCGATGAGTCGGCCTCCGCGCCGGCTGCTAACTAGCCGGCCCGGTTCCCACGAGGCAGTATGGCGATCCTAGAGCTTACCGACGTTCACACCTATTACGGCCAAATTCACGCCCTGAAGGGCATCTCGTTCCGGGTCGAACCGGGCGAGATCGTCACCCTCATTGGCGGCAACGGCGCCGGCAAGAGCACCACGCTCAACACCATCAGCGGGCTGCTGCGGCCGCGCCAAGGCAGCATCAAGCTCTACAACGAAGATCTGCGCGCCTACAAGTCGCACGAGATTGTGGCCAAGGGCGTGGTGCAGGTGCCGGAGGGCCGGCGCGTGTTTGGCCGCCTGACCGTCACCGAGAACTTGGAGATGGGCGCTTTCACCCGCTCCGACCGGGGTGAGATGGCGGCCGGCATTGACGCTGTGTTTGTGCTTTTCCCGCGCCTCAAGGAGCGCCAGCGTCAGTTGGCCGGCACGCTCTCCGGCGGCGAGCAGCAAATGCTGGCCATGGGCCGCGCCATGATGGCCAAGCCCAAGGTGCTGCTGCTCGACGAGCCCAGCATGGGCCTGGCCCCGGTGCTGGTCGACATCATCTTCGACACCATCCGCCAACTGCACGCCACCGGCACCACCATCCTGCTGGTCGAGCAGAACGCCCGCATGGCGCTCCAGGTGGCCGACCGCGGCTACGTCATCCAGACCGGCGAGGTCATCCTCTCCGACACCGCCGCCAACCTGCGCGACAACGAGTCCGTCCAAAAAGCCTACCTCGGCGTCACCTAAAGCGCGCCCTGATTTAGTTTGAGCGGCGCTATTACGGTTTTCGTAGGGGCGCACACCTGCCCCGGATGATCTTGCCGGGGATTGTGCGCCCGTGCCCGCTACCAACGTATCGCTATGCCTTAAATTTCGACCCGGTTAGATACCGGCGGGCCGCCCAGTCACCACGTTGACCGGCCCGCGCGTTATTGTGCCTGCCGCCTTGCCTGCCAGCGCCTCGGCCACCGTTGGCCCGCGCTACTCACCAACACCATCCGCTACATCCGTTCGGGCGAAGCCCCATCCGCTGCCACCACTGCCAAGATGAAACTCCTTCTCCTCTCCGCCGCCGACCTGCGCACCGCCCTGCCCATGGCCGCCGCCATCGCCGCCATGAAGGCCGCCTTCGCCGAACTCTCCACCGGCCAGGCCGTCGTGCCGCTGCGCGTTCATCTGCCTGTGCCGCCGGCCGAGGGCCTCAGCCTGTTCATGCCCGCCTACTTGCCCAGCCTCGGCCTCGGCGCGAAGATCGTCTCGGTCTTCCCGCGCAACGTGGCCCAGGGCCGGCCCATGATCAACGGCCTGGTTGTCCTGCTCGACCCCGCCACCGGCGAGCCTGCTGCCCTGTTCGACGGCGCCTTCCTCACTGCCTGGCGCACTGGCGCCGGGGCCGGGGCCGCCACCGACCTGCTGGCCCGGCCGGATGCCGCCATCGGGGCCGTCCTCGGCTGCGGCGCGCAGGCCCGCACCCAGGCCATCGCCATCGACAATGTGCGCGCCCTCGACGTCATTCACATCTACGCCCCCACCGCGGCGCACGTGGCCCGCTTTGTGGCCGAAGTGCAGCCCGAAGTCAAAGCCCGCCTGCTGCCCGCCGCCAGCGCCGATGCCGCCATCGCCGACATCATCTGCACCGCCACCACCTCCACCACCCCCGTGTTTGACGGCCGCCGCCTCAAGCCCGGCGCGCATATCAACGGCGTCGGCAGCTTCACCACCGCCATGCAGGAAGTCGACGCCGCCACCGTCACCCAGGCCCGCATCTTCGTTGACGCCCGCGCCGGCGCGCTGGCCGAAGCCGGCGACCTAGTGATCCCCATGCAGGCCGGCCTCACTGACCCCGCCGCCTGGACCGAGCTTGGCGAAGTCGTCGCCGGCCTCCGCCCCGGCCGCCAATCTGCCACCGACATCACCTTCTTCAAGTCCGTCGGCAACGCCGTGCAAGACATCGCCGCCGCCGCCTCCGCCCTGGCCGAAGCCCGCCGCCTCAACCTCGGCCAAACCGTCACGTTCTAGCGCCAGCCGCCAAGGCAGAAACCGAGCCTCTGACGCGCCCACCCATGATTCCATTGTCATTCCGAAGCGGGCATGGCGCTGCGCGCCAGCCCCCAAGGCAGAAACGGAGCCATGCTGCCGCAACCTCCTCGATATCCTTGTCACACCTGCCCAAACGCCCTTTGTTTGGGTTCCGAACCCGGCCTCAGGGCGGTGGCCCTACCGCAGCCCTCGGGCCGGTGAGGCGCGAAGCGTCACCTTGACTCTCTTTGCTGCCCACTCGGCTGGACACAAGTTTCTGAGCAACCCGGCCTCAGGTATTTTGGCCAAGCGCTCCCTCTTGGCCGGTGAGGAATCTCGGCCCAGACCTAATCGGCCCTGCGCTTGGTTGTGCCGCCTTGACATGTTCTGAGTAACCCGGCCTCAGGTCGGTGGCCCTTCCGCTGCCCATTGGTGGGGTGACGCGCTTTTCTCCCCCAGGTTGAAATATACCTAGGCGCTCCAACCGACTTGTTCAATCCCTCTGCCCATGCTATCTTACCGGCGTCGTCCGACCGGGACGGCGCGCAGAATCACTCACCAAACTCTCTATGAACCCGGCGCACTAACCTCGCTGCTTCTGTCCCAAGCACTGCCCGCCGGCGGGCCTGGCGCAAGCTGGGAACGGTCAGCAGATTCTTGTCTGACCGGGCCCTGGCTTTGTCTATCCCTGCCGCCGCATCCAATCGCAAGCCACAGCACAACCGAATATTCGCGGCCCCGTGCCGGCCCAAGCCCGCCGCTACTGATAGCCGCCTATCGCCATGGACCGGCAACCCGGTTCACTGGAGGACTCACATGACCGAACTTAAATGGCTGCTCCGCCCCATCCGGGCGGACGAGACCGCTGAAGCCAAGCGGCTGATCTACGCCGTGGCGCACGCGCTGATGGAGCCGGAAAGCGCACTGGAAGCCTTAACTGCTCAATGGGAGGCGTGGGGCATTCTGGCCGATCTGGACGATGTGCCGGGGACCTACCTGGCGAACGACGGGGTGTTTCTGGTGGTCGTGGTCAACGGCCAGTTGGTAGGAACCGGGGCTTTCCACCGCGACTCCGATCGCGCCGGCGTGTGTGAGTTGCGCCGCATCGCGCTCCTGCCCGAGTACCGGGGGCAGGGGCTGGGCTACGCGCTGATGCTGGAACTCCTCAGCCAGGCCCGCGCGTTGGGCTACGCCACCATGTCGCTGTGGACGAACCGCTTCAAACTCCACCGGGCCGTGGCTTTCTACACCAAACTCGGATTCGTCGAAGTCACTCACCCCGGCGCGAGCGAAGAAGAAATCTATATGGACCTGGCGCTTAACCCCCCGGCCTGACCCCCATGCGCCGCCCCACCATGTTCCCCTCCGGCCTGTCCCCGCCCATCTCTCCTTTCGAGTCCGAGTCCCCCGAGTCCCTTGAGTCCCTTGAGTCCCCCCTCCTGACCTCCGTCCTCAATTATAATAACGCGCATGCCCGACCTCCCTCCCACCGCCAGCGTCGTCGTCATCGGCGGCGGCGTCATGGGTGCCAGCACCGCCTACCACCTCGCGGCGCGCGGCGTCAAAAATGTCGTCCTGCTGGAGCGCGAAGCCTTCTTCGGCCTCGGCGCCACCGGCCGCTGCGCCGGCGGCATCCGCCACCAGTTCGCCACCGCCATCAACATCCGCCTGTCGCTGCTCAGCCTGCCCATGCTCGACGCGCTGGAAGACGTCACCGGCCAGCCCGCCCTGGTGCGCAAGTGCGGCTACCTGTTCGTGCTTACCCGTCCCGCAGACGAGGCCCAGTTCCGCCGCAACGTCGCCACCCAGCACACCCTGGGCGTGCCCACCGAATGGCTCACCGGCGACGAGGTCCGCCGCCGCACCCAGCCCGCCCTCTTCCCCGACGCGCTGGCCGGCACCTTCTACGCGCAGGATGGCGTGGCCGACCCCAACAGCGTCGTCATGGGCTACATCACCGCCGCCCGCCGCCTGGGCGTCACCTGCCTCACCGGCGTCACCGTCACGGGGCTGGAACAAACCGCCGGCCGCATCACTGGCGTCGTCACCACCGACGGTCCCATCGCCACGCCCCTCGTCGTCAACGCCGCCGGCCCGTGGAGCGCCCCGCTGGCGGCCCTGGCCGGGGTCGACCTGCCCGTCACGCCCATCCGCCGCCAGTGGCTCACCACCACGCCGCTGCCCGCCATCCCGGCCGACTTCCCCTTCGTCATCGACTTCGCCCGCAGCCTGTACTTCCACCGCGAGGGCGAAGGCCTGCTCACCGGCATGTCGAATCCTAGCGAACCGCCCGGCACCGACCAGCGCGTCGACCCCGCCTGGGAGTTGACCCATCTCGACGCGGCCGTGGCGCGCCTGCCGCTGCTGGAGCAGGCCGGCATCGCCTCGCGCTGGGCCGGCCTGTACGAGGTCACGCCCGACGCGCACCCCATCCTCGGGGCCAGCCCGGTCGAAGGCTTTTACCTCGTCACCGGCTTCTCGGGCCACGGCTTCATGCATGGCCCCATCTGCGGTAAGCTCATGGCCGAAGTCATCACCGACGGCCAGGCCGCCACGCTCGACATTCGCAGCCTGGCCCTCACCCGCTTTGCCGAAGGCCGCGCCATTGTGGATGACGCCGTGGAGTACAACGTGGTCTAGCCCATGACCGCCGCCCCCGCCGCTGCCACCCCCGCCGCCGACCCGGCCGCGCTCTACGCGCAGGGCCTGGCCGCGCTCGAAGCCAAAGACCGCGCCGCCGCACGCCAACTGCTGGCCACCGTGGTCATGCTCGACCCGCAGCACCAGGATGCCTGGCTCCAACTCTCGACCCTCATGGAGACCGTCGCCCAGTCCATCGAGTGCTTGCAGCACGTCATCGCCCTCAACCCCACCCACACCAAGGCCCGCCACTGGCTGCGGCTGGCCCGCGATGCGCAGTCGCGCAGCGGCCAGGCCGAAGCCGAGGCCGAGTTGGCCCCCGAGCTGCCCATGGACGACCCGGCCGCCTTCACCGCGCTCGACCCGGCCGACCGCCCGGTGCCGCGCCTGGGCCGCTACCTGCTCGACTACGGCGCGCTTACGCCCGACCAGCTTGCCGCCGGCCTCGCCGCGCAATCCGCGCAATCCGCCGATGCCAACCAGCGCCGCTTGTTAGGCGATATACTCCTAGCGCAGAGTGCGCTCACGGCCGACCACCTGCACTTTGCCCTGCGCGAACAGGCCCGCCTCCGCGCCGAAGTCGCCCGCGAGCAGTCCGACTCCGCGCTCGACTAGGGCCGTTCGTTGGTGCGTGGACGCCATCACGCAAGATTCAGCGTGAGCCGCGCTAGATCGGTTTTCGTAGGGGCGTTCGCAAGCCCAGTGGTTTTGCTGGGCCGAACGCCCGGCGCTCGCTCATAACTCGCACGCGGCCCATACCCGCAACCGAAGGCCCAGGCCCTGCGTAGTACTACTGTAGTCGTCTCAGTCACACCCGGTTGGTTGGATTGGTTTGAAAAAGGACGCTCACATGGACCCTAACCCTAAGCACAACTGGCTTGGCCCGTACATCCCGCAAGGCAGCATGTTCCGCGACCTGATCCAGCAGGTAAAGCTCGCGTACAACCTCATGCTCGACCCGCGCGTCAACATCGTCACCAAGATCATCCCGTTCGCCGCGCTGGGCTATCTGCTCATGCCGCTCGACATCTCGCCCGACGTGGTGCCGGTGCTCGGCCAGCTTGACGACGTGGCCGTGGTGATGATCGGCCTGCGCATGTTCTTTGAGTTCGCGCCGACCGAGGTGGTCAGCGAGCACCTCAGCAAGCTGGCCGCCCGTGTGCGCGGCGACTGGACCGTGGTCGACGACCCCGCCCCGGCCGCGCCCGCCCCCGAAGCGCCCGCCGGCGGCGAAGTGGTTGACGACGGCCCGCTGCCCTAGCCGCGCCCCCGCCTTAACCAAAAAGACTGGGCCGGTCGCACGCTGCGACCGGCCC
>JAYUUW010000440.1:0-4130 GCA_043754665.1 Anaerolineales bacterium
GCCCAGCGCGCCCGCCGCGTGGCCGTGGTGCCGCAGATGCCGCACCTGCCGGAGAGCTTCACCGTCAGCGAGATTGTGCTGATGGGCCGCACGCCGCATCTGCCGCTGTGGGGCGGCGAGAGCCGGCACGACTGCGAAGTGGCCTGGTCGGCCATGCGCCGCACGCACATTGAGCCATTGGCTGACCGGCCGGTGGGCGAGCTATCCGGCGGCGAGCAGCAGCGCGTGGTGCTGGCCCGCGCCCTGACCCAAGAGCCGCGCGTGCTGCTGCTGGATGAGCCCACGGCGCACCTGGACCTGAAGCACCAGGTGACGGTGCTCGAACTGGTCCGCGCGCTGGCCCGCGACCAGCAGTTGGCGGTGCTGGTGACCCTGCACGACCTGAACCAGGCGGCGCTGTATGCCGACCGTGTGGCGCTCATGCAGCACGGCACGATCGTGGCGCAGGGGCCGCCGGCCGAGGTCTTCACCGCCGAGCGCCTCAGCCAGGTTTATGATGTTAACATTGCCGTCAGCCTCCATCCCTCGCGCGGCACGCCGGTCGTGCTGGCGGATGGCGTGCGTTAGGAGCCGAGCCCATGCCCCGTTTGACGAAGCTGTACACCCGCCGCGGCGATGAAGGCGAAACCAGCCTGGGCGGCGGCCAGCGCGTGGCCAAAGACGCGCCGCGTGTAGAAGCCTACGGCACGGTGGATGAGCTGAACGCCGCGTTGGGCGTGGCGCTGGCGCAAGGCCTCACCCCCCGGCTGGATGAGGCCCTGCGCCCGATTCAAAACGAGCTGTTTCACCTCGGCTCGGACCTGTGCTTTCGGCAGGCCGACAAGGCCAAGCACAACCTGCCGCAGATTGAGGACCGCCACATCAAGCACCTCGAAGGCCTGATCGATGAGTTCAACCAGGTCGTCGGTCCGCTGCAAAACTTCATCTTGCCGGGCGGCGTGACCGGGGCGGCCCAACTGCAACTCACGCGCACCATTTGCCGCCGCGCCGAGAGGGCCGTGGTCACGCTGGCCCGCCGCGAGGCCATCGGCCAATTCACTATCCACTACCTCAACCGCCTGTCGGACCTGCTGTTCGTGGCCGCGCGCTATGAGAACCACCAGCGCGGCGTGGCCGAACCGCTGTGGGACTCGCACGCCTAACCATGCCGCTCAACCTGCCCGCCATTCCGCTGCTCGATGGGGCCGCCGCCGAGGCCGCCCGCGCCCGTCAGGCCAGCCTCACCAAGCCCCCCGGCAGCCTCGGCCGCCTGGAGGCGCTGGCGGTGCAGTTGGCGGCCATCACCGGGCAGGCGCGGCCCAGCGTGGCGCGCAAGGCCGTCATCGTCATGGCCGGCGACCACGGCGTCACGCAGGCGGGCGTCAGCGCCTATCCGTCGGACGTGACGGCGCAGATGGTGCTCAACTTTCTGCACGGCGGCGCGGCCATCAACGTGCTGGCGCGGCAGGCCGGCGCGCGGGTGGTGGTGGTGGATGTGGGCGTGGCGGCCGACCTGCCCGACCACCCCGGCCTGCTGCGGCGCAAGGTGGCGCGCGGCACGGCGAATATGACGCTTGGCCCGGCGCTCACCCGCGCCCAGGCCGAGGCCGCTGTACTGGTTGGCCTGGACACCGTGGCGGCGGAGATTGACGCCGGGCTCGACCTGCTGGCGACCGGCGACATGGGCATTGGCAACACCACGCCCTCGGCCGCGATTGTGGCCGCGTTGACCGGCGCGCCTGTGGCCCAGGTGACCGGGCGCGGCACCGGCGTGGACGAGGCCGGGCTGGCGCGCAAGGTGGCGGCGATTGAAACGGCGCTGCGCGTGAACCAGCCCGACCCGGCCGACGCGCTCGACGTGCTGGCCAAAGTCGGCGGGCTGGAGATCGCCGGGCTGGCGGGCGTGATGATCGGCGCGGCGGCGCGGCGCGTGCCGGTGGTGATTGACGGCTTCATCTCCGGCGCGGCGGCGCTGATTGCGGCCGGGCTGGCCCCCGCCGCCACCGGCTACATGATCGCCGCGCACCGCTCGGTGGAGATCGGCCACCGGGTGCTGCTCGACTACCTGGGCCTGACGCCGCTGTTCGACCTCGACCTGCGCCTGGGCGAAGGCACCGGCGCGGCGCTGGCCTTTCACCTGGTGGAAGCCGCCGCCCGCCTGCACAACGAGATGGCGACCTTTGCCGAGGCCGGCGTGAGCGACAAAGCCTGATGTGGCTGGCCTTTAGCTTTCTGACCACGCTGCCCGTGCCGGCCCGCTGGCAGACGGCCCCGCGCCCCGGCGACCTGGGCCGCGCCGCGCTGTGGTTTCCGCTCGTGGGGCTGGTGCTCGGCCTGCTGTTGGCCGGCGCGGATTGGTTGGGGCTGCGGCTCTTTCCGCCGCTGCTGGCCGGTGCGCTGGTGGTGGCCGGGTGGGCGGCGCTGACCGGCGGCCTGCACCTCGACGGCCTGGCCGACTGCGGTGACGGCCTGCTGGCGGCCACCTCGCCCGCGCGCCGCCTGGAGATCATGCGCGACCCGCGGCTGGGCGCTTTCGGCGGGCTGAGCCTGATCCTGTTCATCGTGCTCAAAGTGCTGGCGGTCGCGGCTTTACCGGCTGGGACAATTTGGGTGCGCACAGTGCCGCTGCTGCTGGCGCCAGTGGTCGGCCGCTGGCTATTACTGCTGGCCGCCCGCCAGCCCAACGCCCGCCCTGGCGGCCTGAGCGCAGATTTTGCCCTTGGCTTGCAGCCGCGCACGCTGTGGCTGGCCGGCGCGGCCACGCTGCTGCTGGCGCTGGTGGGCGGGGTGCGCGGCGTGGCGGCGCTGGCGCTCGCGCACCTGTTGGCCCTGTTGATCTTTCGCGCCGCCCGCGCCCGCCTCGGCGGCGTCACCGGCGATGTGTTCGGCCTCACGGTCGAGTTTTCCGAACTCATCGTCCTCCTGACCTTCGCGGCCCTGGTTTAGCCTTTTCCCACCTCCCACCTCCCATGCCCCCCTTTCGCCTCGGCACCACCTCCTACATCATCCCGGCCGGGCTGGCGGCGAACGCCCGTTACCTGTTGGACTATGTGCAGGACATGGAGTTAGTGCTGTTCGACCTGGATGACGGTACGAGCAATTTTCCTGGTCCGGCCGACGTGGCCGAACTGGCGGCGGTGGGCGAGCGCGGCCTGAGCTACACCGTCCACCTGCCGCTCGACCTGCGCCTCGGCGCGGGCGGCGATGAAGCCCACCCCTCGCTCGTCCAGGCGCGCACGGTCATCGACAGCACCCGCGCCCTCGACCCGTGGGCGTATGTGATGCACCTGGACGGCCGCGAGTTGTTGGCGGCCGAGCGCGCCGGGCAGGCTACCGCGGCGGATGTGGCCTTGTGGCAAGCGCAGGCGGTGCAGGCCCTGGCGTTGGTGGCGGCATGGGCCGGCGGCCCGGAGCGGCTGGCCGTTGAGAATCTGGAGCATTACCCGCTCGACTTCATCCTGCCGGTGCTGGCGCGCGTGCCGGTCAGCCGCTGTGTGGATGTGGGTCACCTGTGGCTCGACGACCACGACGCACTGTCGTACTTGCGCGCCGCGCTGCCGCGCACCCGCGTGGTGCACCTGCACGGCCTGGCGGGGCGCGACCACCAATCGCTGGCGCATCTGCCGCCGGAGCAGCTCAATCCCGTGATCGAGCTGCTCGTGACGGAGGGGTACAGCGGCGTGTTGACACTCGAAGTCTTTGGGGAAGACGACTTTCACACATCGCTGGCCGCGCTCGCCGCCGCGCTGGCAGCCGTGGGGCAGGGGGTGACTCCATGACGCGCTCACTCACCTTGGTTTTGGGCGGCGCGCGCAGCGGCAAGACTACGTTCGCGCAGCAGTTGGCGGCGCGCCAGCCGGGGCCGGTGCTCTATGTGGCGACGGCCGAGGCTGGCGACGATGAGATGGCCGAGCGCATTGCCGCGCACCGCGCCGACCGCCTAGCGGCTTGGGCCACGCTCGAAGCGCCGCTGAACGTGGGCGCGGCCATCCAGCAGGTCGCGCGTGCGCCCGCGGTGGTGGTGCTCGACTGCCTCACGCTGCTCGCCAACAACGTCATTGTGCCGCTGGCCGAACCGGTGAGCCAGGCCGCCGCCGATGCCGCGCTGCTGGCTGAAATCGACGCGCTGCTGGCCGCCTACCAGTCTGGCA
>JAYUUW010000441.1:0-2085 GCA_043754665.1 Anaerolineales bacterium
GCTAAAAACTCCTCGAGATACGAGCGCTCTTCGAGCACGCGCAGCGCCTGGCGGGCCGACTCCGAGCTGGCAAATTCCGGCTCGGCCAGCACGGTGGTCACGCCGTCGCGGAAAATCTCGCCGGCCGACAGCACTTCGGCCTTGCGCATCATCTCGGCGATCAGCCGGGCCACTTCCTGCTCCAGCGTGGGCAGATGCAGCGCCTGGGCCGACACCTGCGCATGGTCTTGCCCCTGGCACAGCGTGTTGATGTGGCGGGCGCCGTCGCTGAGCTGCTCTTGCGAGGGCGACTCGGCCAGGGTGAGCATTTGCTGGCGCACTTCGCCGCCGTGCAGCACCAGCACCAGCAGCACCAGGCGGCCTTGGGTGGCGATCAACTCCAGATGTTTGAAGCGGGCCTGCAACTGGCGCGGGGCGGTGATCAGGCTGGCCCCGCGCGAATGCTGGGCCAGCACCGAGGCGGCCAGGCGCATCCACTGATCCACGTCGCGGCGGGCCTGGTAGAACTGGTGGCTGATGGTGCGGCGCTCGGCCAGGGGCAGCTCGTTTTCGCCCACGATGCGCTGGACGAAGTAGCGGTAGCCCTGCTCGGTGGGCTCGCGCCCGGCGGAGGTGTGCGGCTGGCGCAGGAAGCCCTGCTCGGTGAGCGCCATCAGCTCGTTGCGCACGGTGGCCGAGCTGACGCCGAGGTTGTATTTCTCCACCAGCGCCTTCGAGCTAACGGCGGCGGCGGTGTCGATATATTCGCGAATAATAAGACCTAGAATGGTCTCTTGGCGCGCAGGGAGCTTTTCCATAGGCTTTTTAGCGGTTAGCACTCTCGCGTCGAGAGTGCTAATTGGCTGTGAAAAATTATACCCCTCGCATAGAGGGGTGTCAATGCGTGAGTTTGGGCAGGGCCGAAAAGCCTTGCGCCCGCCTTGCTCACCCGGCCCAGCGCGGGCGCATTTGCATTTAGTGGACGGGCAGGAAATGGCGCAGCCTTCCCAGCCGGCGCAGGCCGGCTTCGCTTTCTGTTGCCCGCGACTTCAGTCGCCGGGGTCATAGACGGCCCCAGCTTGAAAAACACCCGGCCCTGTGCGCGGCATTTGCCCTGGCGGCGACGCGATGCTATCATGCCCGCTCGTACTACGCTGGAGAGTTCGCCCATGTTTGACTCCATTAAACGCGGTTTCGGCTTCTTAGGGCAGGCCATCGACCTAGCCCGGAAGGACCCCGACCTGCTCAAGCCCTCGCTGTTCGGTCTGCTAGCCAGCGGCCTGGTGGCGGTGGTTGGCGCGGTGCCCATCATCCTCGTCGCGGTGCTGGGCGGCGACAACAGCCTGACCCAATACGCCCTATATCTGCTGGGCGCGCTGGTGATCTTCGCCCAGTACATCACCGCCTACATCTTCTCGGGCATGACGGCGGTGCTCATCTTCCACTACCTGACCGACGGCGACGGCCAACTTGGCCGGGCCTGGGGCGTCATCCGGCGCGACGCGCTCGATATCGCCAGCCTGGCGGCGGCCTCGACCGTGGTGGCGCTGATCACCGGGCTGCTGCGCGGGCGCGGCGGGCGGCGCAACGTGGGCGGCGGCCTCATCGCCTCCATCATCGACACGGTGTGGACCACGGCCACCTACTTCGTGCTGCCGGCCATGGTCATTGAAGACCTCAACCTGCCACAGGCGCTCAAGCGCGCCACCTACATCATCAAGAACAACCTGCTGCTGGTCGGCGTGACCGAAGTGGGCGTGGGCGCAGTGGTGGGGCTGGCCGGCTTCCTGCTGGTGGTGCTGGCGCTGGCCCTCGGCGGCGGGCTGTTCGCGCTGCTGGTGAATGTGAACCTGATCCTGGCCATCGTGGCGGCGGTGGCGGTGGTGGGGCCGGCCATCGCGCTCATCACCGCTTTCTCGTCTTACGTCACTACCGCCTACCACACCTGCCTGTTCATCTGGGCCCGCGCCACCGAGCGGGCCAGGTCCACCGGCCAGAGCGCGCAGGCCGCCGCCATTCCGGGGCCGCTGGCGGCTGTGCTCGGCCGCTAGCCGGCTACTTGCCCAAGACTGAGACCTACCATGCGCACTGAGATGTTAACCTGGG
>JAYUUW010000442.1:0-3591 GCA_043754665.1 Anaerolineales bacterium
GCCCTGAACTTCCGCCGTGTCGAACTGCTGCGCGCCGTCATGGTGGCCCACGGCGACGAGGCGAAAACTATGGTGCTCACCGAGTCCGGCTGGAACGACTCGCCGCGCTGGACGCGGGCCGTGACCCCCGGTGTGCGGATTGACTACACCCTGGCCGGCTACGAATGGGCCGAGGCGCACTGGCCGTGGATGCAGAACGTGTGCACCTGGGCCTTTCGCTACCCTAAGCCGCAGAACAGCTACGGCGACTACTTCACCCTGGTGTCGCCCGAGTTTGTGCCGAAGCCGATATACGACGCGATCCGCGCCTGGGCCAATCCATGAAACGCCTGCGCCTTATTGCGCCGCTCGTCGGCCTCGTCGTCCTGGCGGTTATCGCCCTGACCATCTGGCGCGCGTGGCAAACGCCGGAAGACGCCGCCTGGGCGCGCATCCAGGCCGACGGGCGCGTGGTGGTCGCCACCGACGCCAGCTACCCGCCGTTTTCGGCCACCGACGGCAACGGCGATCTGTTTGGCTTTGATGTGGATTTGGCCGACGCCATCGCCCAACGCTGGGGCGTGGCGGCGGTCTTCGAGAACATCACCTACGACGCGCTGCTCGGCACGCTGGCGGTCGGCCGCGACGATGTCGTCATCTCCGCCTTCGTGGCCCAGCCCGAGCGCACGCGGGAGGTGGCTTACACCGCGCCGTATTTCATCGGCGGCACGCTGGTCGTCATCCGCCGCGACACGGGGCAGCCGATCACGGGCGAGGCCGAGGCCTGGGCGGCGAACAAGACGCTGGCCGTGGAGTACGGCGCGGGCGGCGACGCGCTGGCCCGGCAGTGGGCGCGGCGCGTGGTCGGCGTGACTGTGCAGCCGCTCGCCACCGCCGCCGGCGCGTTAGCCTCCGTCGCGGCCGGCAGCGCCGACGCGGCCGTGGTCGATGCCATCGCCGCCTACGCCTTTCTCATCGACCACCCGGACCTCATGTTGGCCGGCCCGCCGCTCGCGCCGGAGCCGTATGTCATCGCCGTCAGCAGCGACAGCCCGGTGCTGCTGGAACAGTTGCAGGCTACGCTCGCCGCCCTAGAAGCCGACGGCAGCCTGCCCGACCTGCGCGCCAAGTGGCTGGGCGAAGCGGCCCGGTAACCGGGTCGAGTGTCCAACTACCTACATGTTTATTTTGTCCGCTGGCCAAGCTCAAAGTCACCCCTTCCCGCCTCGGGAAGGGGCCGGGGGTTAGGTCATGCGGCTGGGCACTAATCGCTTAGGATTGGACGTGTCGCCTGTTGGATCGCAATGAGGAGGCTCTTACTATGAATGCTGTGCTGCGCAAGAACGTGGACAACCTTAGCTCAGACGACGGCCAGGTGCGCTACGCCGCCCTGGAGTACGTCATGGCGGCCACCAACCAGCCGGTTGACTGGGCCTACGAGGTGTGGGACGACCTGCTTATGCTCATGCAAGGCCCGCACATCCATCACCGCGCCATCGCCACCACGCTGCTCTGCAACCTGGCCAAGAGCGATCCCAAACGCCGCATCCTCAAAGCCCTGCCCGCCATCATGGCCATCACGCATGATAAGAGCTTTGTCACGGCGCGGCATACTATTCAAGCATTGTGGAAGATTGGCGCGGCCGGTAAGCCGCAGCAGAAAGCGGTGCTAGAGCAAATGGGCCTGCGCTTCGCCGATGCCGCTGCCGACCGGAACACCACGCTGATCCGCTATGACCTCTTGGTCGGCCTGCGGCAGCTTTACGATGTGGTCAAAGACCAGGGCATCCGCGCGCAAGCCATGGCGCTGATTGAAACGGAGCCCGACGCCAAGTACGTCAAGAAATATATGACCGTCTGGAAGAAGAAGTAGCGGCTCTGCGGAATACGTTTGATTGCAAGGATCATTGCCGCAACCACTGCTTCATCTTTGTCACTCCGAAGACCGCATGGCACTGTGCGCCGGCGCCCACAGCCGAAACTAGGGCCATGCCACCGTTCTCAAAGTTTTCAATGTCACTCCGAACCCCGCCTCAGGTGGCCAGTCCTAGCGCGGCTTTTGCGCGGGTGAGGAGTCTCACGCTGATTCTCCTTGCCACACCTTCGGACGGGGCGTATTTCAGTTCAGGTGCGAGACGCGTTCATTTTGGTCTGGGCCGAGATTCCTCACCGGCCAAAAGGGAGCGCTAGGCCAAAATACCTGAGGCCGGGTTCGGAATGACAAATCCAGCGGACGGGAAACGGCGGAGGGCTGTCTCAGCCAGGACTGCCCCAACGTGAAATGCGTCTCTTCGGCCGGACACAAGTTTCTGAGCAACCGGCCTCACGCCGTTGGCCCTAGCGTTGCTCTTGGGCCGGTGAGGAATCCGCAACGCGGAGTGACTCGGGCCGGCGCCGTTCTGCCGCCGCTACGGCACCTCAATGTGCACGAACGATACCGTGCCGGCCTGCACCAGGCCGTCGTCGTACTCATACGTCGTGCCGTTGGCGTGCACCGTGAAGTCGCAGTACCCCGCCGGCAGGTTCATCATGGCCGCGTTCTCGCCGTACTCGTCGTCGGGGTTCACGCCGTTGTACCAATAGGTTTCCATGTAGCGCGGCGCGGCGTCCGAGCACACAAAGTCAATCCGCACCCCCGGCAGATAGAAGCCCGCGCTGTTGGTCACCCGCACTGCCAGCGTGCCGTAGCCGCCGATGGGCGTCAGCCACAGCTCGGTGTTGCGCGTGTCCCAATAGCTGTCGGGCAGGTCCAGGCGCGCCTCCAAGTGCAGGTGCGGGCCGAGCGCCACACCGGTCGCGCCCACGGTGCCCAGCACCTCGCCCGCCGCCACCGCCTGCCCGGTCGTCACCGCTAGCGTGTCCATGTGGCCGTAGAGCGCATAGACCGTGTGGCCGTTCCAGGGCTGCGCCAGTTGCAGGACCACCAGGTTGCCGTAGAAGTCGGTCTGCGGTCCAAAGGCGCGTTCCAGGTCGGTGCCGGCGTAATAGATCGTCCCCGGCGCAACGGCCACAATGTTCGCCCCGGCCGGCGCGGAGAAGTCGACGCCGTGGTGCGTGGAGAAGCGCTGGCTCGGCCCCACTGAGCCATAGCGGTACGACGAGGCAATAAAGCCCTCTGCCGGATTGCCGAAGAAGAAGTGGCTCGTGCCGCCAAACCCGGCGGGCGGGTAGGGCAGGCTGCTCAACTCCACCGTGGCGCGGGCGGGCGGCGCGGGCGTGTTGGTCTGGGCCGGCGTCGGGCTGAGCGTCACCGTCGGGGTGACCGAGCTGGTCGGTGTGTGGGTGGCCGTTGGCTCATGCGAGGCCGTGGCGGTCGGCGTGACAGTGGCGGGCCGCGGCGTGCTGCTGGGCACGGCGGCGGTTTGCGTCAGCCGCGCCGCCACCTGCGTGCCAATCGGCACCGGCGCAGGCGTTTGGGTGGGGTCACAGGCCGCCACGGTCAGGCCGGCCAGCAGTAACAGGCGGAGCAGCGGTTTCATGGCGTGAGGAATATCTCTGGTGTTGGGCTGGCGTGCACGGCGGGTGCCTCTTCGGGAGGGGCGGTCGTTTCAGTGCTCGCCGCCGCCGTCGGGCGTGGGCCGGGCGGGTTGACCACGAAGGTCACGAAGGCCA
>JAYUUW010000443.1:0-5282 GCA_043754665.1 Anaerolineales bacterium
CAAACTGGAGCACCTGCTCACCGACTGGATGGAGCAGTCACTCGCCGCCGCCCAAACTTGACTCAAACCGTTCAACTTCAAACCCTTAAGCTCACTAGTGCGCGCCGCGCAGCAGCGGCAGATAGGCGCGGGGGGCCAGCGGCGTGCCGGGGGTGAGGACGAAGAGGGTGATGGACTGCGGCGGGTAGGTGGCGGTGAAACCGGTGGGCGTGACGCCCTGGTCCGGCAGGTGGACGATGGCGGTGAGGTTGGCGGCGCTGTAGCGGTAGACGGCCGCGCCGGGGCCGGGGTCGAAGCCGGCCAGGCTCAGGCTGCTGGTGAGCGGCGTCGTGAGCGATTTGTTGATGACGATGAGGGTCAGCGCGCCGTCTTCGGGGCGGCGGGCGGCGTAGACGGCCAACTGCTGCTCGTCGCTGCTGACAGCGGTGACGCTCTGGCTGCCGAAGCGGTGATGTAAACCGTCGTAGTTGCGGAACATGCGGAAGGCATAGGCCCCCGGCTGGGCGGCGGTGGGCGGGTCCCACAGCGTGGCGAGGTCGAGGCCCTCACGGCCAAAGATGCCGAGGATGTCGGCCTGGGCCACTGCGCCGTTGATGTGGTTGTGCGCGCCCCAGTTGTACTCGCTGATGGCCAGCTTGGTGCCAGGGTAGTTGTCGGCCACCCAGGCGCGCATGCGGGGGATGAGGTAGATCGGCTGGTCAATCCAACTGCCGTCGAGGTAGGCCGGGTTCCACAGCGACTGAGTGGATTGCAGGCGCAGGGCCTGGGTGGCGGCCGAGCCGGCGGAGGGCGAGAAGAGGCCGTTGACCTGCGGGTAGATGTGCAGGTCGAGGTAGTCGAGAATGCGCTGATCGTGGGCGGCTTCGTAGGCCTGCATCTGCTGCAAGTACCAGGCGACGAACGGCACATCGCCGTGGGCCAGCCGGTCGGAGCGCGTGTCCCACCACGCGCCGCCGTCGGCCACGTCGAGGGCGGAGTAGAAGTATTCCACCCAGCCCCAGGCCACCGGGCCGAGCGTTTGGGCAGCCGGGTCGGCGGCCTTGATGGCGGCGGCGTAGGCGTAGGTGCGGTCACGCAGTTCATCGTAGCTCACCGGCAGCGGATGCGCATCGCGGTGGGTCGAGTTCCACAGCGCGGTCTCGTTGTCGAGGTTGTAGAAACGCACGCCCCCCGCCCCAATCGGGCCGAACGCGGCGGTCAGGTGCGCCATCCACGCCGTCACGAAGCTGGGGGTGATGGCGAGGCTGGTGTCGAGCGGGTTGTTGCCGGTGACCGGCGCGCCGCCGGGCAGCAGGCCGTTGCCGCAATCCGCGTTGTCGGGCGCGACGGCCTGCTGCGGGCCGTAGGCGGCGATGCCAAAGCCGCAGGCGCGGGCGCGGGGCCCTTTCGGAGTCCAGCCGATGAGGGGAACGGTCAGCAGCGTGTCGGTGTGGGTGCGGACGTTCTGCGCCACAAACTGATCGCTGGAGGAGCCGCTGGGCAGCGCGCCCTCTTCGATGCCATCGTTGGGGATGTTCTGGAAGTACCAGTCGCTGGCGCGGTTGGAGATATCGAGCTGCCAGTTATAGCGGGTGGTGGCGTTGCCGCCCCAGCGGTTGACCGGCAGGTCAATGTCCGCGGCCAACGCTTCCTCGGCGAAGTTCAGGCCGTAGATGTATGGGCTGATGGCGTGGTTGATCGTGGCGGCGTCCACGCTCAGGGCCGGGCCGGCGCTGGGCGGCGGCGCGGTGGGCGTAGGCGAGATGCCAGACTCAAGACTGATATCGTCGAGATAGTAGATTGGCTGCGCACCATCTGTGTTGTTGAAGAAATCGACCGCGACAATCGTCGCCCAGCCGCCGAGGGAGGCGAGCGGCAGTTGCATCAGGGTCCAGGTGTTGGCGGTGGGGGTGATCACGACCGTCTCGTTACTGCCGCTGTCGCCTTCGAGCATCACCGTAATCTGCTGGCCGCCGGCCACGCCGCCGTGGACCCAGAAGCTCAGGGTATCGTAGTTGGCGGCGGTAAGCCCATCGGGATAGGCGAGCTTGAGGCCGCTCCATGCGCCGGTATAGGTGACGGCGATGGCGGCTGAACCGCTATGGGCGGTTGGGGCGGCGAGGTCACGGATGAGGGCATCATCGCCCCAAGACCAATCGTTCCAGCCGGTGCCGAGAGCGTCGGCGTAGATGGTGAGACTTGCGGCAGCCAGCGCGGGGGCCGTGGTCGGCGCACTCGCCACAGCCGTGGGGCTCGCGGCAGGCGGCGTGCGCGAGGCCGCCGCGGAAGCAGGCTGACGCGTGGGCGGCGGCTCAGACGGGGCCGTGGCGGCCGTTGGGGTGGGCGCGGCCGAGAGCAGGCAGGCGCTCAGCGCGAGCGCCAGGGCGGCGGTGACGGCCAACAGGCCCACCGGCGGGGCGGGTGAACGGCGGGACATGCGGCCTAGTCTACCTGATTCGCGCAGGGGCGGCTACGGTACCGGCGGCGGCGGCAACGGATGGGCTTCGCCCTAACGGATGTAACCGATGCGGTTGGGTGAGGCGGAAGACCACCGGCGCAGGCGGTGGGCTGCGGCTAGAATAGGCGCGGCTGGTGGCTGGGGGCGCGGCCGTTGAGGAGGATGTAGGGCGCGGCGCGGGTGGCGTTGATGCCGAGCTGCTGGAGGTCGCGCAGGTCTTGCAGGCGGCCCTGGCGGCGGGCCTGGATGATCGTGTCGGCCGATTTGGGGCCAATGCCAGGGATGCGCAGCAGGCTCTGGCGGTCGGCCTGATTCAGCTCAATCGGCCGGTCGGTGAGGTTCTCGGCGGCCCAGCCGAGCTTGGGGTCCACGTCGAGCGGCAGGCGGCCGGCGGCGGTGAAGGGCAGGTCTTCCAGGTCAAAGCCATAGTCGCGCAGCAGGAACGAGGCCTGGTAGAGGCGGTGCTCGCGCCAAGGGTTCTCGGCGGGCTGGTTTTCCAGAGGCGTCTCCGGCACCGGGCTAAAAGCCGAATAGTAAACGCGGGCCAACTTGAGTTGGCGGATGAGGTAATTACTGGCGGTGAGGATTTCCAGGTCATCTTCGCCGACCGCGCCGACGACAAACTGGGTGACCATCGAGGGCCAGCGGCCGTGCACGGTACCCTCGGGCAGCTCGGTGCGGCGGATTTCATCGACCCACTTGAGCGGCTGGAGCAGCTCTTCGAGAAAGATTTTTTGCGGAGCGAGGCACTGCAGGCGGGCGGTGTTAGGCGCTTCGAGATTGAGCGAGACGCGGTCGGAAAGCTGCATGGCGCGCCGGACCTGATCGCGCTCGACGCCGGGCATGAGCTTGAGATGGACGTAGCCGGGAAACTGGTGCTTGGTGCGCAGGATGTCCACCGTATCGAGCAGGCGGTCTTGGGTGCGCACACCGCCGCCGGCGATGCCGGAGCTGAGGAACAGGCCGTTGGCCGCGCCGGTGGCGGCGATTTGGGTGAAGACGGCGGCCATCTCCTCCGGCTTGAAGGTGGCGCGGCGGTAGTTGCGGCGGGCGCGGAACGGGCAGTAGAAGCAGTTGCGCTCGCAGGCCGAGGTGAGCATGGTCTTGAGCAGCGCCATGCGCTGGCCGCCGGGCATGGCCGCCTGGTGAATGCCAAGCGAACTCTTCTTGCGCTCCAGGTTGGCGGCCGGGTCGGGGCCGCCCCGCGTGAGGGCGGCCGGCACACCGGACGGGCCAGCATCAAAGGCGGCGCGCAATTCGGCGGGCGAATGGCCGCACGGCGCCCGGCGGTGGGGATCGACCCACCCCGCCGGGCGCGCGACGCCATCGGCCTCTTCGGCCGGTTCGAGGTTCATCTGCTGATTGAGCCGGGTCAGCTTACCCAAAGCATCCATACCGACGATTATAGAACAGATGTTTTGTTTGTCAATCGCGGCAGACCAAAGAAGACCACCACCGGGCCAAGCAGCAACAGCCACATGGTGACGGGCAGGCCGGCGGTTTGGGCCACCCACCCCAGCAGCGCCGGCACCAACCCGGTGAACAGGCTAAAGCCGGCGTTGACCGCCACGACCGTGCCCGACTGGCCGGGGAGCGCCGAGTAAAGCTGGCCCATGAGGATGGCGTACCACCCGGCGTTGGCGAGGCCCATGCCCGCCAAGATGACCAGCTTGACCGGGAACCACGGCGTCAGGAGAAAGCTGAGGAAGAGCACGAACATGACCGCCGCCGAGTAGCGCAGGTAGGTCAGGCCGCGCACGCGCTCTAGCAGCGGAATGATGAGGGCGTCGGACAGCAGGCCGGCGATGGTCCAGACCGAGACCGCCACGCCCGCCCAGAGCGGCGAGACGCCGACCACGTCGACAAAGTACAGCGCCAGAAAACCCAGCAGCAGATCGAGCATGAAGTCGGAGAACTCCAGCAGGACCAGCCAGCGCAGCACCTCGCGGCGGCGGAAGGCGGCCACCGCCTGGCGCAGACCCGCCCACAGACCGCCCACCACGCCGGCCTCCTCGTCGGCGGTTGATTGGAGGGTGCGCAGGCGCGGCTGCCGCCAGACCAAGATGGTGAGCAGCAGCGAGACCGCGCCCAGGCCCAGGAAAACGCCGCGCCAGTTGACGCCGAACAGCGCCGCCGCGCCTAGCAGCAGCGGGCCGCCCACCACGCCCAGCGAGCCGGCCAGGGTCCAGCGGGCCATGAGGTGCTCATGGCGGGCCGGCTCCAGGTCCATGAGGGTGGCCTGCGAGAGGCTGACGAACGCGCCAGATGCCGGGTAGAACAGCAGAAAGCTCAGCAGCAGCAGAACGAAGTTCGGAGAGAGGCCGGTGAGGAAGGCCGCCAGGGAAAAGCACAACCCGCCGCCCACGACCAGCAGCCAGCGCTTCCAAGTATCGGCCAGAATGCCCAGCACCGGCTCAACCACGGCGCTGAGCAGGTTGGGCAAGCCGAGCAGCAGGCCGATTTGGGTGTAAGTGAGGTTCAGGTCGGTGCGGATGAGCGGCCAGGCCGCCTCGCGCACGCCAAAGACCAGCTCGTCGAGGAACTCAACGGCCAGCAGCACGGCCACGAACACGACCGGGCCGCGCAGAGTGCGGCGCCAGTTGGGCCGGCGCGTGGTTGGAGCAATAACAGGTTCAGGATTTAAAGCAGACACACGCCACCTCGCACAGGATCGGATGAAAAGAAGCCATCAACGACGATCCAAGCAGGGCGGCGGCGGGCGCGCCCAGGCGGCGCGGAAGAACTAACGGGGGGGCGGGAACAAATCAGCGGTCAACATGGGCGCGATTATAGCACGGCCGCCTTAACAAAAAAAGCCCCGGCCGCGCGGCCGAGGCTTGGTATG
>JAYUUW010000444.1:0-3640 GCA_043754665.1 Anaerolineales bacterium
TTGACCTGGCAGGGCGGTGCCGCGGTGCGCGTCTTGGAGCTATTCAGCCCCGCGCCATTCAGCGCTGCGCTGTGCGCCGCCGCCCTGCTGCCGTCAGAAAGTTGTCTCTGTAGAGCCGGTGAAATCCATCTCTTGGTAGCTGACCACAATGCACTGCCAGCCTTCGCGCTCGATCTGCTCAAATTCGGCGCGTGTCAGCAGCGACATGCCGGCCGGCCACTCGCCGCCAATGCCGGCGGTGGCCTTGGCGTAGCTGAACCCTTCACCAGGTCGCCGGGTGGTCTCAACGTAGTGCTCGCCAAGGTCGGCCGTTGTGAACGTGCGCAGGCCCCGCGCGGCCAGCACCTTGGCAACCTGCGCCTTTTCCATGCGCGCTAAGCGCCCGCCTATGTTGCTCATCGCCCACCTGCCTTTAGCGCCGCTTCAAGGGTGGCCAGGCGCTGCTCAAATTCACCCACCTTGATGACCTCGGTGTACGCGCCGGCGAACTGCACCAGTAGCCGGCCACGCAGCACGCTGTTTTCCATGACCACGGCTTCGGCCATCGCATAGTCCAACAGCGCCAGCACGTCGGTGAGCGTGCGCACCTGCGCCGGCGGCTTATCGGCAGTGCTGTGCGGCGTGTGACGGGCCTGCCCCCCAGCCTTGCGGGCGGCGGCGCGCTCGGCAGCGCGGGCCGGATCGTGCGCGAAGCAATAACCGCTGGCGCCGGGATGGGCACGGCAGGCCTGGCCACCCTTGCAGCGGGCCACTTGCTTAGGTTGTGTTCGCGCTGCTCGTGTGGTCATGTTGTCGCCTCAACAGACCATTCCGGGGCATGACTGCCGGCCAGGGTGGCACTGTAGACACTGTAGACACTTACCCCATTTAAGACAGATATACACATTGCAGGTCGTCACGCGATAGGTGTTAAATGGGGTAAGTGTCTACAGTGTCTACAGTCACTACAGTTCACGCAGCCCCACCCCCCGCCGAAACACTACTCCGCCGGGCTGATATTTCTCAAACCCCAGCCGGTCCCAGTCGTTCGCCAGGCTGGTCATGCTCTGTGGCTTATGGCCGGTCTCAAGACACCACGCCTTGTAGGCGGCGTAGAGCTGGCCGGCCTTGGCGCGGTACTCTGGCCCCACCACACATTGTTCAGCCACGAACTGCGCCGGCACGTCGTTGGTCACGCGGAATTCTTCGGTGGCGCTCGCCACGCACGCGGGCACGTCGAAGCGCTTACGCTCTGTCAGCCGGTCGAGGCCGGCCAGCGCCCAAATTAGGATACCGGCGCCCTCGGTGGCAATGTCATCCTTCAGCGTCAGATCGCGCTTAGCTTCTGGCAAGGCGGGGAACTTGACCACCTTCACGCGTCGAAATAGGCCGCTGTTGCTGTCGCCCACGCGGGGCAGGCTGTTCATAGCCCACGCCAATTTCGCTTGTGACACCACCACCACCGCATCTTTGAATTTACGGTCAACCACAACGGGCTCACCCGAGATGAGGGCGTTCAGCGTGCCGCCGCTGGCGATGTAATCGCTCGGCTGCTCAGTGCTCACCACCAGCGTTTTGCCGGGCAGGTTGGACAGGGCAAAGCGGTTGCGCTCCACATCAGCGAGGCTCAGCAGGCCGGCGCGGCTGCCCAGCATCGTTTGCAGGCCGAGAATAAAAGTCGACTTACCACTGCCGGGCGGTCCATAGAACCACACGGCGATTTCGTGCAGCATCTTCACTGTCAGCGCGTAGCCGGCGAATTCCTGCAAGAAGGCGGCAGCCTCAGGCAGTGTGATGCTCACGAACCATTCCCACACCGGGGCCGTGGCCGCCGGGTCATAGGCATATGGCAGCTTCGAGGTGAAGTAGTAAGCAGGGGAGTGAGGAAGCAGCTCGCGGGTCGCAATGTCGAGCACGCCATTGGCGCAGGGCAGCATGCCGGCATTGGCGTTCCACTTCGGCGTTTCAACGAATTGTTTGTCTCGCAGCATCTGTGCAACGGAGTCGACTTTCGACGCATTCGGCCGCACGCCATCAGCCTTGGCCGCTTCAAGCACGTCGGATACACGCTGGCGCAGGGCCTCGCGCTCCAGCCGCTCGTAGATCGCTCCGCTGAATTCATAGAAGTCGCCCAGCCCATACACCACATTCGGCCACTGTGCGCGAAAGCGGTCCCGCAATTCATCGTCGGTGGGGACCGGTGGGCGCTCGGGCCGGGCAGTGATCGCGCCCACCTTGGCCGCCGCCTGGCCGGCCGTAAGATGCCGCACGCCGGCCAGGAAGTCGCGCGGGTGCCCGGGGGCCCTATCGGCGGCCATTGGCTACCTCGCGCGGCTGTAGCTGCCCAGCCTTGAAGCCGCTGTTGATCGTGGCGCGGATCTGGGCATCGGTGAAACTGGCATCGGTGCCCATGCTCAGGGCCGCGTAGTACAGCCCCGCGAGGGCATCGGCCTCGTCGAGCAGCCGCGCCCCGGCTAGCGTGCCCAGCTTGAAGGCGGCTTCATTCAACCGGGCGTTGCGACCACCGCGGCCAGTCGCCGCCAGCGCGTGCAACTCAGCTCGCATGGCCGCCTGCCCATACGCCGCCGCCGGTGCCGAATTGAATAGCGGCCTGGGCATGGGCGCCGGCTGCGCTTGCGTGTCAGGCTCGGCGAACGTCTCGACATGCGTCTGCAAGCAATCGAGCACAAAGTGGTCTGGGTCAACCCAGACGAATTCGACCGGGCGGGGTGGGTTGTATTTCGCGTTGAGAGTGCCCGGTACGCGCAGCACGCGCGCCAAGTCTTTGGCGTTTGGGTCACCGCCCACTAGCGCCACCCAGCGGGCTTGTAGCCGCCGGATGGCATCGCGGTTGGCATCAGTGACCATGACGGGCTCGGTGAGAAGCCAATATGCGTGATAGCCGCCGCCGCTACAGATGAGTATTGAGGGCGGAATGGGCAGGCTGTTGATATGCACCAGCGCCGCGTGCAAGCTGCCGTATTGGGCCGCGTCGAATTCAGCGAAGAGACAGTTGATCACCGCCACGTCGGCGATGCGGGCTCGCTGGTGCTTGCCGCGCGGAGCACCGGCCGGGTGAACGCCGAAGTAGCAGTTGACGTCGGCCGGGGGATTGATGATTTGGCTCGGGTCGAACCATGTGGAGGTCGACAAGTCCAAGCGCCAGTAATAGGCCGCCTGACCGCCGCGCCATAGACGCGCCAGTAGCGCCCGCGTCTGCGCGTCAAGCTGCATGGCCGGTCACTTTCTTGATGGTGTTTTTCTGCGTGGGCGCCGGCCGCTCGGTCAGGTGCGGATCCCCGCACCCGGTCGCCTGGGCGTCGCAAGGGCAGGGGTAAGCCTCGCCGCACGTCGGGCAGGGCCAGGCCAGAATGCGGTCGAAGGCCCGCGCCAGCAGTGCGGCCGCCGGGTCAGGCGTTGACATCGGCTGACTCTGGCTGGGGTTCTACTGACTTGATAGCTGGCTCAGGCAACAGGCCGCGCCGTTCAAGCTCGCGTTCAACAATGACAGCCGCTTGCTCCTTCGGCGTGCGCCGCTCCCTGGCAGCCAACTTGCGCAGTCCATCATCGGCTGCGCTGCGAAGTCTAATTATGTGTTGTGCCATAGCTCCTCCAGGTGAATCAAAAAGGGCTAATCTCTATATAGAGATTAGCCCTTTTT
>JAYUUW010000445.1:0-4691 GCA_043754665.1 Anaerolineales bacterium
CCGAAGAGGGCGTGCCGCATCCGCTGGGGGTGGAGAATTTGACCAGCGCGCAGAGCGTGATCGACGCGGTGCAGGGCATGCGCCAGCAGAAGCCGGGCATGAAGCAGGTGCTGATTAAGCTCAACGAAGGCGTGTCGGGCGAGGGCAATGCGCTGGTGAAGCTGGAGGGCCTGCCGGAGCCGGGCAGCGCGGGCGAGGCCGAGGCCATTGCGGCGCGGCTGAAAGAAATGCAGTTCGAGCTGCAGGGCCAAGATTACGACAACTACGTGCGCAAGCTCAAGGAGCGCGGCGGCGTGGTGGAAGAGCGCATTATGGGCACCGACTTCCGCAGCCCGAGCGTGCAATTGCGCGCCACGCCGCTGGGTAAGGTGGAAATCCTCTCGACCCACGACCAGGTGCTGGGCGGGCCGAGCGGGCAGAGCTACATCGGCTGCCGGTTCCCGGCCAACACCGAGTACGCGCCGCTGATCACGCGCGAGGCGGCCAAGGTGGCGGCGCGGCTGGCCAAGGAAGGCGTGTTGGGCCGGTTTGCCCTCGACTTTGTGGTGGTGCGCAACGAGGCCGGGGCGTGGGAGGTCTACGCCATTGAGATCAACCTGCGCAAGGGCGGCACCACGCACCCGTTCCTCACGCTGCAATTCCTGACCGACGGCAAGTATGATCCCGAGAGCGGCATCTTCACCACGCCGCGCGGCGAGCAGAAGTGCTTTGTGGCGAGTGACCACGAAGGCTCGCCCACGTTCCGGGTGTTCACGCCGGATGACCTGTTCGACATTGTGGCGCGGCACAACCTGCACTTTGACATGGCGCGCCAGAAGGGCGTGGTGCTGCACATGATGGCGGCGCTGGGCACGCACGGCAGCCTGGGCCTGACGGCGGTGGGCGACTCGCACGAAGAAGCCCAGGCCCTCTACAAGAAGGCGGTGGAAGTCTTCCACGCCGAGGCGAACGCGGCGCTGAAGCGCTAGGGCGGGAACGGCGACAGCAACGACAAAGCATGCGCAGCCGGCTGGAAGGTTTCAGCCGGCCGCGTGAGTCACAGGAGGCGCACCCATGAAATGGTTGTTTAGCTCGGTCTTCGGGATCATTGGGGTGATATTTCTGCTGATCGGCTGCCCGTTCATGGCGGTGGCGGCCGGCACGTATTACTACACGACCGGCAGCACGGCCGATTGGGTGCTGGTGCCGGGCACGGTGACCGGGCTGCGCCAGAGCCAGTCGAGCGACTCGGACGGTTTCTCCTCGACCACATATTGCCCCAACGTGACCTTCACGACGGCGGACGGCGAGGAACTGGAGGTCAACGTGGCCGAGTGCTCCAGCCCGCCGGCCTACGAGACGGGCGACGCGGTGGAGGTGTACTACGACCCAGCCAATCCGGAGGCGGTGCGCTTGAAGGGCGGGGTCGCGCAGACGTTGGGGAACGTGTTTGCGATTGTCTTTGGCGTCATCGGCGCGGTGCTGGCGGCCGTGGGCGTGGTGCTGGGGCTGGTGGGGGTGGTGATTGTGCTGCGGCGCGGATCGTAGATTGCTGATTTTCGAATGCTGACACGCACCTGTGGTGGTGCAGGTGTTGCTGATTGAAAAGCAGGCAGGCGGAGGCGTCAACGGGGTGACGGCTCCGCCTGTGCGTTTAAGGACTGGGCGAGGCGAGGTTGAGCGCCCTACCCGACCCAGCCGGCGGGCGCCTCGTCGGCGAGACCGGTGAAGTCGTTGATCCAGGCGGAGGTGCCTTGGAGGCGGTGGTTGACGGGCGGCTGGAGGTCGGTTATCTCGCCGGCGTAATTGTCAAGCTGCTGCGAGCGCTCGATGGCCTGCACCCACACGCAGGGCATGGTGGGGATGACCTCACAGTGGCCGTTGGCGCGCACGCCGCCGCACGGGCCGTTGCGCAGATTCTTGGGGCAGGTCATGGGGCAGGTCATGCCGGTACTGTGCAGAATGCATTGGCCGCACATGCGGCAGTCGAAGAGCGCGCCCTTGCTGATTTCTTCGCCACGCACGAACACCCGCTCGACCGCGCCGCCGGGTTTCAAGAAGCGGCGAAAGGGGCGCAGCAGGTTATGGGTGGCATCGTAGGCGGCTTCGAGCAGGCGAGGTCGGTCTTGCAGCCAGCGGAACATCCCAACACTCTCCCGAGCTAAGTGGGGCGCGGTGCCTCACGGCGTGAATGTATTCTATACCATGCAAACGTTCGTGACCGCCAGTGACATTCAACTGGCGGGCCGGCGATCCCAGGCGGTGCGCAGAGCGGTCAGTTGGCCGAAATGCTCGTGGTCGTGGCTGACGATGGCCTGCACTTGCAGGGTGAGCGTGGTAGGGCCGGTGCGGGCGTGAACACCCGGCCGCGCCCAGGCGGCGGGCGGCAGCGCGGAGAGCACATCGAGCAGGGCCTGACGGCTAGAGGCGAAGCGCACCAGCGCATCGGCCAGGCGGGCGGCGTCGTCGGGCGGGGCGTCGGCCGCGTCAAAGTAGGGCACGGTGGGGTTCGGCTCGGCGGCCAGGCGCTGCAAGCGCTGGGTGAAGAGCGGATCAGCAGCGGCGAGGTGAGTGATGACCTGCGGGGCGTTCCACACGTCCGGCGCAGGCGACCAGGCGTGGGCCTCCGGCGGCAGCTTGGCGGCCAGGGTGGCCGTGCGGCCGGGCGCGGCCTGGAGCGTTTGGAGCAGCCCGTATTGCTGGGGGGAGAGAACGGCAATGCGCGGCATGGTTAGTCAGCCTGGGCGCGGCCCTTGAACAGCGGCAGGGGCTGGCCGAGGCCGCGCTCCAAAGCCAGATTGTACACGGCGGCGGCGGTGGCGATGTCCCACACGGACAGGCCCTGCGACTCAAACACGGTAATGTCGGTGGGCGCAGTGCGGCCCGGAACTTGACCGCCCACGATGGCGGCGAAGTCGACCACGCGCTCCCAGGTCATGGCGCCTTCGGCCACGGCGGCGGCGAGGTCGCCAGATTCAAGCTGGGCCTGCTCCACCGAGTCGGCGGCGATGCAGGCGCTGCGCTGAAAAGTGAGGGCATCCAACTCACGGCGGCGCAGTTGGTTCGAGCCAGCGGCGTTGATATGCGTGCCGGGGGCGAGCCAGGCCCCATCAAAGACCGGCTGGGCGCTGGTGGTCATGGTGGTGACGATGTCCAAGCCTTCCACGGCGGCGCGCGGGTCGTCAACAGCGACGAGCGTGGCGCTGACCTGCGGCTGCATCTCGGCGACGAAGGCGGCGCGGCGCTCAGCGTGGCGGCTGTAGACGTGCACCCGCTCAATGGGCCGCACGGCGCAGATGGCTAATAGTTGGGTCTGCGCCTGGCCGCCGGTGCCGAACAGGCCCAGGGTGCGGGCCTCGAGCCGGGCCAGATATTTGGTGGCCACACCGCTGGCCGCGCCGGTGCGCAGGCGGCCGAGCCAATCGGCCTCAATCAGCGCCAGCAGGCGGCCGGTATCGGAGTTGTAGAGCGGCACGAGGAAGTCCACCGGGCCGCCAAACGTGGCATAGGCTTTGAGGCCCAGCACATGCAATTCGGGCACGGCGCTGGCCATGAAATGCAGCAGTCCGCTCGGCGTGACCACGCGCCGCCGCGGGAAGTTGCTGGCCGTGCCGGCGGCGAGGCCCTGAAAGGCGGTCTCGACGGCGGCCAGCGCCATATCCATGGTGAGGACGGCCCGCACATCTTGTTCGGTGAGGAGGGTCACCATGCGGGCCTCAGGCTTCCACAACCGCCGCGACGGGCGGCGCAGGGACGGGACGCGGCAGCAGCCAGATGAGCACCGCCGCCATGATGGGCAGGAAGGCCAGGCCGGTGAGCGCCGCTTGCAGGCCGTATTGGTCGGCCAGGCGGCCGAGCAGTGGCGCCGCCGCGCCGCCCACGCTGACCGATAGGCCGATGGTGACGCCCGAGGCGACGCCGATGTGGTTGGGCAGATAGTCTTGCCCCATGACCACGAGCGAACTGCCGGGCGCGGCCACGATCAGGCCCAGGGGAATGAGCAGCAGCACGGCCGGCAAGACCTGGTGGGCCGACAGGAACAGCAGCAGCACCGGGCACACGATGATGGTCGCCCACAGCGTGAGCGTGCGCGTGCCAATCCGGTCGGCCAGCCGCCCGCCGACCAGCACGCCGGCCAGGCCCAGGCCCAGGTAGAGCGCCAGCGCCACACCGCCCTGGCTGGGCAAGAGGCCGAGCACGTTGACCCAGTAAAGCGGCAGAAACGTGTTGAAGCCGTAGAAGAAAATCGAGCGGAAGATCAGCGCGGCCGAGAGCAGCCAGAACGGACGCCAGGCATCGACCTTCACCGAGCCATCGGGCGCGGCGGCGGAGGAGTGTGCGTGGGCGTGAGCCACGGCGTGCTTGGGCAGCAGGCGCTGCTGCGAGAGCAGGACGAGGGTGATGAGGACGGCCGGGACGAGCAGCACAATGGTGCCGGGCGTGCCGAACCACTGCATGAGCAGCGTGGCGAAGAGCGGGCCGAGCGCAAAGCCGGCCGTGCCGCCCATCGAAAAGACGCTCATGCTGGTGGCCTTGAGGCGGCCGGAGGCGGCATGCATGCCCCGGGCGGCCTCCGGATGGAAGGCGGCCACGCCCAAGCCGCTGAGGATGAGGGCCAGCTTTCCGACCGGGTGCCCGCCGCCTGGCTCATCCCGGCCGGGGTCTTCTGCGCCGGCCTGGGCATGAGCCTCATCGGCGTGGTGCCGACCTAC
>JAYUUW010000446.1:0-2805 GCA_043754665.1 Anaerolineales bacterium
TCAGCCGCCAAAAGAACGCGGCGCTGGGCAAGGTCAATCTCCGTCACCCGTCCGCGCACGACCGCCGTGCGATGCAGGCTGGTGCGCAGCGGGCTGCTAATGTGGGTCGGTTCGAGGCTGCTGCCAGCCACTTCCGCCAACATGGGTGTGAACAACAGGGCGTTGGTATCACTGACCAGGGTTAGTTCCAGGGAGCGGTCCAGGCCCATCAACTGTTCGAGCGCCTGGGCCGTCGCCATCCCGGCGAAGCCGCCGCCCAAAATAACTACCCGCGTCGGTGGGGTCGGGACGGTGGCGGCCCGCTCCGGCTCTGGTCCCCACCAGTGCTGCGCCGCATCATTCAGGGCTTGGGTGGTTAGCCCCAGAGCGCCGCCATACAGCACCCAGCCAATTAGCGCTGGAAACAGCGCGCGCATGCCCTCCGCCGTCCAGAGCGGCATCTGGCCGGCCGCCAGTGGCAGCGCGACCACATGGAGCAGACCCCACATCGGCACTCCCAAGGCGCCGGCCGTCATGGCGTTATCCACATAGGCCCGGGGGCTGGGAGTCAGCGCCAACGCATAGCCCAGGCCAGCCAACAGGCCGCCCGCCACCGCCAGGGCTAAGTTGTCCAGGGTCACGCTGAGCAGCAGGCTGCTGGCTAACCCGGCGCCTAGGCCGATCAGACCGCGCCGCAAGTATCGCTTCATGGATCACCGCCTCCCGTTGCCCAATCCGTCGTCTATGACCAGCTCAGTGTCCGGCCTTGCCCGCGAGATTAGCATCGCTCAGTCAGGTGGCCTATCATCGGCCGGTACCCGCCGCCCGGCTGACAGTGCTTGGCTCGCTCTGCGCGGTAGCACACTCCATCCGAGAGCAGTGATCCACTGTTAGTGATCCTAACATAAGCTGCGTATATTACCGGCGCCTAACGCCGGACCTTGGCGGGCTGCGTAAGATACGTGTAACATTCCGGCCCTAAGTTGGTTTGAGCCTGTACAATGGCTCGTAACTGTGGATAGGATTGGCCTTTGACCCAAAAGTTCTCCGCGCCCCGTATTCCCGAAACGCCCGCCAGCCAGCTGCCGGCGGCGTACGCCCATATTGCCCTGGAAAGTCGCCAGCGGGTGGCCGGCCCCGGGCCGCGGGTCGTCTTCATTGAAGTTACTAATCACTGTAATCTGTTGTGCGAAACCTGCCCGCGCACCTTCGTCAGTTACGAAGAAGCCAAGACCTTGGGCTGGGACGATTTTCTGCGGATTGTGGAGCAATTTCCAGATATGCAGCGCGCCGTGCTCCACGGCATTGGTGAGCCGCTCATCAACCGCGATCTGCCCCGCATGATCGCCCACCTCAAGGCGCGCGGTGTCACGGTGCTGTTCAACACCAACGCCACGCTGCTTACCGAAGCCTGGTCGCGCCAGTTGCTGGCCAGCGGCCTGGACGAGATGCGCTGCTCCATTGATGGCGCCACCGCCCGCACGTATGCCGACATTCGCGGCGCCCCACTGCTGCCCAAGATCATCCAAAACCTCACGCGCTTTACCCGGCTGCAGCGCGCGCTGGGGACAGCTACTCCGCGCGTCTCGATCTGGATGACCGGCATGCGCGAGAACATCCACGAATTGCCCGCTCTGGTGCGGCTGGCGGCCCAGATGGGCGTCGGCGAAGTCTATATGCAGCGCATGGTCTACTATCTCGACGCCACGCAGCCGCCGGGGATGATGGATCCCGGCCATGCCCTCTTTGACGACTTCGACGCTGTGGCCGATCGGGCCGTGGCCGAGGCCGAGCAAGTGGCCGCCGAGCTGGGCGTAACCCTCAAGGCCTCCGGCGCGACCGACCCGCGTGGCAGCCTCGAGGCGGCGCGCCAGCCTGACCCCCGCCCCTGGGCCGCCTGCCTGCGGCCCTGGACGACTGCCTACGTCACCGCCAACGGCAACTGCCTGCCGTGCTGCATCAGCCCGTTTGCCACCACCGATTACGAGAGCCTGAAGTTGGGCAACCTCTTTGAGCACGACTTCAGCCACATCTGGAACGACGCCCGCTATCAGCAGTGGCGGGCTGACCTGCTCAGCGACCACCCTGCGGCACCCTGCGCCGGGTGTGGCGTGCATTGGAGCTTGTAGCCTGTCGTATTGCATCCGTCCGCTGCTGAACCCATAGGAGCCACACCATGTCAGATGATCGCCCCGCCTACCTCGATGCGCTCGAACCCATTGCGGCCGGAATCGTGGCTGCGTCCGCCGCCCAGGTTGACCAGAGCAGCCAATACCCCCGGGCCGCGCTCGACGCTTTGGCCCAGGCCGGGCTGCTGGGGCTGGTGAGCGCCACCGAAGTGGGTGGGCTGGGGCAGGGGCATCGGGCCGCCGCGCTCGTCGTCGAGCGCCTGGCGCGCGAGTGCGCCTCGACTGCCATGGTGGTCTGCATGCACTACGCCGCCGCGGCGGTCATCGAAGCCCACGGACCACGCGCCGTGCGCGAGGCCATTGCCGCCGGACAGCATGTCAGTACCCTGGCCTTTTCAGAAGCCGGCTCGCGCAGTCACTTTTGGGCGCCGGTCAGCACGGCGGCGGCCGTGGTCGGCAACGGCCATGTGCGGCTCGACGCCAAGAAAAGCTGGATCACCTCGGCCAACGAGGCCGACAGCTACGTTTGGTCCAGCCGGCCCATGACGGCTGAGGGGGCTAGCACCATCTGGCTGGTGCCGGCCACCGCCGCTGGTTTGCGCGTCACCGCCCCATTCGAAGGACTGGGCCTGCGTGGCAATGCCTCCAGTCCGGTGGTGGCCGAAAACGTCCTGGTCGAATCCGCTGCCATGTTGGG
>JAYUUW010000447.1:0-3725 GCA_043754665.1 Anaerolineales bacterium
CAACTGAGTTGGAACGGTCAACCGGCCGCGTGGGTGACGCCGCTGCGGGGCAAGGGCGACGAGGTCGCGGGCCTGCTGGGGGCGCTGGGGCAGCTCTACACCGCCGGCGTGGCCCTCGACTGGCCGGCGCTGGATAGGGCCACGCCGCACCGCGTCGTGCTGCCGGCCTATCCCTTCCAGCGCCAGGTTTTTCCCATCGAGCGCCTGACACGGGCGCGCTCCAGCGCTGCCGCCCTCCCCGACCTGCCCTGGCTTGGCCGCCGCCTGCCGACCGCGCTGCCCGCCACGCTCTTCGAAGCCACCTTCAGCGATGCGGTGGCGGTGCTGCGCGAGCATCGCCTGTATGGAACACTCGTCGTGCCCGGCGCCGCCTACCTGACCATGGCCCTCTGGGCCGCCGCAAGTGTCACCGGCCGGGCGGCCTGTACGCTGGAAGGCGTCTCCTTCCGCGAACCGCTGCTGCTCGAAGCCGATACCGCCTACACAGTGCAGACGATCCTCGGCCGCGCGCAAGACGGCGCCACGCCTGTGGAGATTTTCAGCCGCCGGCCGCCCGAAGGCGACTGGCGCCTCCACAGCGCGGGTGTCATTCGCTCCGGCCCACCCGTCGGAGCCGCGCCGCTAACTGCCAGCGACCGCGCGCAGGTGCTTAGCCGCTGCGTCGAAGAACTCTCGGGCGAGCAATTCTACGCGCTCATGGCCGAGGGCGATTCCAGCCTGGGGCCGAGCTTCCGGTGGGTGGAGCAGTTGCATCGCGGCGCCGGCGAAGCGTTGGCCCGCTTGCGGCCGCCTCGCGCCGAGGAGCGCGCCGGCGGCGATCATGTTCATCCCGGCCTGCTCGACGCCTGCTTCCAGGTCTTCGGCGCCACCTGGCCCAACGCCGAGCGCGATCCCGTTGTCTATGTGCCCGTTGGTCTGGAGCAGCTCAACTGCTTCGCCGCCGCAGCTGAGGCCCAGTGGTGCTACGCGCGGCTGCGGCCTGAGCGCGCCGCCGGGTTGTTCGTCGGCGATCTGACGCTGTGCGACGAGGCCGGCCGAGTGTTAGTTGAGATGACCGGGCTGAGGGTTATGGCCGCGAGCCGCGCCAGCCTGCTGCGTCCGCAAGCCGCCAACGTCGCCGACTGGCTGTATGCAATTCGCTGGCAGCCCCTTGACATGCCTGACAGCCGGGCGCCGGCCCCGGAGCCTGGCAGTTGGCTGATCCTGGCCGACGAGACCGGAACTGGTGCAGAACTTCAGCAACACCTCACCGCGCACGGGATCGCCAGCCGCCTGGTCCGGCGCCATGAGTTGGACCTGGCCCGGCCGGAAGCGCTCAGGGAGGTAATGGACTCCATGGCCGAGGCAGCCCCGCCGTGCCGGGCGATCGTCTGTCTCTGGCCGCTCGATGTTCCGGCCGAGGCCGCCGCCGCCACCGCTGTGCCGGGGTCCAGTTGCAGTGATGTGCTGTTGCTCACTCAGGCCCTCGCCCAGCTGAGGGCGCGCGTGGTGCCGCGCTTGTGGCTGGTCACGCGCCAAGCGCAGGTGGTGGTGCCGGACCAAGCGGGGGTCGCCGCGGAGCAAGCCTTGCTGTGGGGGTTTGGGCGCACACTGGCGCGCGAACTGCCCGATCTGTGGGGCGGGCTCATTGATCTCGACGCCGTTGACCCGCCTGCCGCCGCGCTGCTGGCCAAGCTAATCAGTGCCTCGCCGGAGGATCAGTTGGCCCTGCGCGCCGGTCAATGCTACGCGGCCCGCCTCGAGCGCCTCCCGCCGGCGCCCGAGGCGCAGCGCCTGCCGTTTGACCCGGACGGCGTGTACCTGATCACCGGCGGCCTCGGTGCCGTGGGACTGGCCCTGGCGCACTGGCTCGTCGCGAATGGTGCGCGCCGCCTGGCGCTGGTCGGGCGCCACGCCGAGCCGAACGCCGCCACCGCGGAGCTAGAGCGCCAGGGCGCGTCGGTGTATGTGGCTCCGTGCGACGTCACGCAGGCCGACGATGTGGCGCGCCTGTTGGCCCGGCCCGAGCTAACCGGCTTGCGCGGCATTATCCACGCGGCCGGCGTGCTGGATGATGGCGCGCTTGTGCAGCTTACGCCCGAACGGTTGACCAGCGTGCTGGCGCCCAAGGTCAGCGGGAGTTGGCATCTGCACCAGTTGACGCAGGGGCTGGCGCTCGACTTCTTCGTGGTCTGCTCCTCCGCGGCGGCGGTCTTTGGCTCGGCCGGCCAGGCCAACTATGCCGCCGCGAACGCGTTCCTCGACGCGCTGGCGCAGCAGCGCCGGGCCAGCGGATTACCAGCTCTGAGCGTAAACTGGGGGCCGTTCGCCCGGGCCGGCATGGCGGCGCGCGCGCTGGCCGCCCAGCCCCGGCGCAGCAGCCTCCCGGGCCTCGACCCGCTCGAGTTGGAGCAAGCCGGGCCGATACTCGGTCGCCTATTGGCGCAGGGCCTCACCCAGGCGGCGGTGCTGCCCATTCGGGCGCGGGACCTCCCCCGGCTGATCGGGCCGCGCTCGTCGCTGCTGGCTTCCTCGGCTCGCCAACCCGACCTGCCAGAGCCGCCTACCGCCGGATCGCCGCCGGAATTGGTGCGGCGTCTGGCCGAAGCGCATCCGGCGCAGCGTGCGCAACTCTTGCGGTCGAGCGTGATTGAGCAGGCCGCCAGCGTGCTCCTCCTCCAGGCCGCGCAAACGCTCGACCCGCGCCGCCCGCTGCGCGAATACGGCCTGGACTCGCTGATGGCCCTTGATCTGTCGGCCGCCTTGAGCCGCATGATCGGGCACAAGCTGCCGGCGACGCTCGTCTATGAGCAGCCGACGGCGGAGGCGCTGGCGGCCTATCTCGCGCGCGAGTTGGGCCTGGGGGTGTCCGCGCCCGCTGCTCCGGCCGACGACCAGCGCAGCGCCGCCATCGCGGAGGTGCAGCAATTGTCAGAGAAGGAAATGGACGAATTTGTTAACGAAACGCTCAAGTCACTGTGATAGCCCACGCGCCTAACCAGGAGCGCAGGCCAGTGACCTCCGGTGTGGTTTAGCCTGACCAGTGTTGGTGTGATCGAACAACGATGAGCTCGATTGACGACCGCCTCAGCCAAATGACCCCTCTCCAGCGCGCCGTGCTGGCGCTCAAGGAGACCCGGGCCCAGGTCGAGCAGCTTAAGCGTGCGCGCTCCGAACCGATCGCCATCATCGGCCTCGGCTGTCGCTTCCCGGGTGACGCCGACACACCGGAAGCTTTTTGGCGGCTGCTGGCCGCCGGCACCGACGCGATTACCGAGGTGCCGCCCGACCGCTGGGAGATGGCCGCCTACTACGACCCCAACCCCGATGCGCCGGGGAAGATGTCCACACGCTACGGCGGCTTTCTGAGCCGGGTGGATGGCTTCGACGCCGAGTTCCATGGCATCGCGACGCGCGAGATGCTCAGCCTGGACCCGCAGCAGCGGCTGCTGCTCGAGGTCACCTGGGAAGCGCTGGAGCGCGCCGGCCAGCCCCCCGATCGCCTGGCCGGCAGCCAGACCGGCGTCTTCATCGGCATCAGTTCGGACGACTATCGCGACCTGCACAGCGGGAGCGCGGCCGAGATTGACGCCTACACCGGCACGGGCACGGCCTACAGCATCGCTGCCGGGCGGCTGTCTTATCTACTCGGTCTGCACGGGCCGTGCTTCCCCGTTGACACGGCCTGCTCGTCCGCGCTGGTGGCCGTGCACCTCGCCTGCCAGAGCCTGCGCGCCGGCGAGTGC
>JAYUUW010000448.1:0-2887 GCA_043754665.1 Anaerolineales bacterium
CGAGAAAGGTCCACCACCGCGAGAGCTGGAGTTGTGTTGGGAATGCCAGGACTTCCCTGGCGCGCTGCCCGAGGCCGGCGGCCTGCATGACCAGCCGGCCGGGCTGGTGAACCGCATGCGCACCGCCGGCCAGCTTTACCAGCTATTCCCGCAGTATTGGCGGTTGCCGCACAGCGAATTTTTGAAGCGCTACCCCCGCGGCGAAAAGTTCGTCAACCGCGTCCTGAAACTCATAGCCGAACGGACAGCCAATGGGTAGTGAAGCTCGTCTAAAAATTATCATTGATGCCGACGGCAAAGGCGCCCGCGTTGAGTTGGGTGCGCTGGCCGGCGACCTGAATAAGACCGGCGGCGCGGCCACGGGTGCAAAATTCAGCTTTACCGAACTGTCGTCCGCTCTTGGATTGGCGAAGCAAGCCTATGGCGCAATCAAGGGTGCCATCGACGCGACGATCAGCCCGGTGGTCGAGCTGGCCGGCCAGGTGCGCGAGATGTCCCGTACCATCGGGTCCAGCGCCGAGGAGTCCAGCAAGCTCATTCAAGCCGCCGACGACGTGGGCATTTCAGCGGGAAGCCTGAAGGACGCGCTCGAAGCCGCCATTCGCAAGGGGGTCAAGCCGACCATCGCGGGCATCGCCGATCTGGCCGACGAGTACAACGCCATCCAAGACCCGATTGAGCGCACGCGCTTCCTGATGGAAAACTTCGGGCGCTCTGGCGCGGACCTGGCCCCCTTGATGGAACAGGGCGCGGCCGGGATCAAGGCGATGGGCGATGAAGCGGAAGCGCTGGGGCTGGTGATGGATGAGGCGGCGGTGAAGTCAGCCCGCAATTACGAAATTGCGATTGACAACCTGGCCGACGCCGCGCTGGGGTTCAAGATTGCGTTGGCTGATGAGGCCATCCCGGCCTTGACGGGCATGGCGAACGGGATCTCGACCAACCTAAAAATTTCCAAGCTGTGGAACGAAGCCCTGGCCGCTGGTGTGGTCACGCAGATGGAGGCGCAGGAGACCCAGATTTACATGATCGGCGGATGGGTCAAGCAGGGGGACGTCCTGGCCGACCTGACCGAAAGGCTCTGGGAACACAATCGCGGCATGGCCGCCGATACCGCCCGCTACCAGGGCCTAGCTGACGCAATTGCGGAAAGCGCAACTAAAACCACTACACTCACCGGCGCGTACGACAGCCAGATCGGCGTGGCCATTGCGGCTGGCAAGGCGAGCGACGAATATGCGACCAGTTTGGAGCGCGTTGCTGCCCTGCAGGAACGACTCGTGGCGGCGGCCCTATCAGGCGTGATCACTGATGCGGCCGAGGACTACCAGTCAGTCATCGCCGAGACCACGCCGGAGATTGCCCGCATCAACGCCGAAATTGCCCGCTACAAGTCATTGCAAGGCACGACCTGGACCGTCACCACGGCGGCCACAGCCAGCGTCGAAGAATACGAACTCGCCCAAATCAAAGCCGCGACGGCGGCGCAGAAATTGGCCGAGTTCACCGGTGACAACCGACAAGAATATTTGGAGTTGCAAATCGCGGCTGACAACGCGGCCGAGAAGGTTGGCAAGATCGGCGAAGACATGGGCATCAGTCAGATGTTTACGGCCGACTACACCAAGAAATTAGCCGAGCTCAATGGTGAGTTGGATGCCAACGTGCAGAAGAACCTCCTGGCAGCGGCGGCGATGGAGTCGGCCACGGCGCAATTCCTATATCAGCAGATCGCGGCCGACCTCGACGCCAAGGCGCAGCTCGAGCTGGGGCGCGAATTGGGGTTGATTGATGAGCCAACCTACCTGGCTGCGAAGGCCGCCCAAGAACTCAACCGGGCGTATCAGGATGGTTTGCTAACGCTCCCCGACCTGACCACCGCCACAGGTGCGCTGGCCGACGCCATCAACAGCCTGCAAAGCAAGGACATCACCATCACGGTTTCGACGCTCCACAGGGAATATTACGATCAGGCCGGATTGAGTGAGGCGGGTCACGACGGCGATACCGGCCAAGCCGGCGATGGCGGCTATGGTGTTCCACCGGTAACCACAACGCCTGACCCCGACCGTGACCGCCGCGCGATGGGCGGCTCCGTCTACGCCGACGAACCCTACTGGGTGGGCGAACATGGGCCGGAACCGTTTGTGCCTGCCACCGACGGGTATGTGCTCAGCAACAGCGATGCACGCCAGGCGTTAAGCGGCGGCGGCGGCGGCGACACTGTCATTATCAACGACCAGGCGGCGGCGGCTTTGTACCTGGAGCGCCGCCGCCGTGAGCAGTCGCGCCGGCTGAGCGGGCTGATGGCATGACCCCCATAGGAGCTTCTTAGCATGAGCACAGTCCTACAGGACGCAGCGGCAGCTAACCAAGGAGCATGGGGGTGAGCGCCCAGCTAACGCTCGTCCGCCGCGACGACCTGATCGCCGACGTCGACGCACTCAACCTGCTGACTTTTCGGCTGGTTGGGCGCTCGCCGAAGGCGGCTGGGAGCAGCAGGCGCCGGCCGAGAACGACGCCAGCGTGGTGGAGGCGCTGACGCTCCACGGGCGCGGCACTTCTCATAACAATCTGGCGGCCAACATCCAGGCCCTCGACGCGAAGATCCAGCAGATCGCCTGGTTCCGCGACGGCGCCGAGCGGTATGGCGTTTGGCTGCGGGCGCAGATGCCGGGCGAGACGACTGCCCGCCAGGCGCTGGTCCGCTCGGCGCGCCGCTCCCCAGCCGCCCTATGGACCGGCCCGGCTAAGATCCCCACCGGCGGCTACTACCACCTGGCGGAGTATGGCCTGGCGCTGGAGCGCAGCCCGTGGTGGGAAGCGCTGTCGGAAGTGACCTACCAGGGGGCGAGCGCCATCAGCTGCGTGGGCGGCACGCTGGACT
>JAYUUW010000449.1:0-3422 GCA_043754665.1 Anaerolineales bacterium
GCCAAGGCGCTGGTGGTGGGCGCGCCGACCAACAACCAAGTTGCCATTGCCGAGCGCGTGGCCTGCGCCCTGCTGCTCACCGTGCATGGCCGGCACTCAGCCCGTTCGATGCCCTATGCCAGTGAGAACGCGCCGCTCAAGCTCACGCGGGCGTTGATTTGGATGAACCGGGTCTATCGGCCGCGCCTCCACGTGCACCAGCATCTTTATTTGCCGCCATCGACCCTCACGCTTGACAAGCTGCAAGGCGGCCTGCCGTGGAACCTGGACGCCGAGTGCTGCCAGGCCACGCTTACCCGCATGCTGCTGCCCTGCGAGACCTCCGCCTCCGCGCTGGCCGAACTCACCGCCGCGCTCGATGAATACAACGCCACGGTTGAGCCGCTGCGCTACGAACTAACGCTTGCCGGCGCAGACGGCGGGGCCAATGTCAACACGCCCCCCACCGACCCGTTGGTCGCCCTGGCGCAGGCCGCGCTGACCGCTTCCGGCGGCGTTCCGCGCCCGCTTACCGGCTGCGCGCAGGCCAGTGCCGGCCGCTGGTTCACAAACGACCGCCTGCCCATCATTCTGTTCGGGCCGGGCGACCCGGCCCTCAGCGCCGTCACCGACGAGCATGTCGCCGTCAACCAGGTGGTGGCGGCGGCGCGCTGTTTGGCGCTGCTGGCCCTGCGCCGGCTGGGCGCTTGATCGCCTACTCGCGAAAGGATTGACCGTGGCTCACCCTGCTCAAACTTCTAAGCTGATCGTCAGCGACGCCGATGTGACCTCCCGCTGCCGGTGCGTCAACAAGCCGGGCAGCTACATGATCTTCCCGCGCTCCAGCCGCGTGGAGCACCACTTGCCCTACTTCGAGGGCGTGCTGTCGCAGGTGCTGGCGACGCCCCAGCTCGGCGCGCGCTTTGTGCAGCACGAGCTGCTGGTCGAGGCCAACGGCGGCACCACCCGCCCGCGCGACGAGGACTTCGAGCAGTTCTTCTACGTCCTCGAAGGCGGCCTGCAATTCGAGCAGGGCGGGGTGGTGCGCCCCATGCGCGCGGGCAGCTTTGCCTGGCTGCCGCCGCACGCCGCCTACACCTTCACCAACAAGACCGACGCCCTCAGCCGCGTGGTGTGGATCCGCCGCCGCTACGAGCCAGTGGACGGTATTACCGTGCCCGCGCCGATTTTTGCGCACGAGAGCGATGTGCCGGCTTACCCCACCGACACCTACATGGAGCAGCACCTGACGCCTTACGAGCAGATGGGCTTTGACATGGGCATCAACCTGCAAGTGTTCGACCCCGGCGTCTACTTCAGCTTTGTCGAAGCGCATGTGATGGAGCACGGCCTGTACATGGTGGCCGGGCGCGGCCTGTACTGGCTCAACCAGGAGCTGATCGAGGTGCAAAAGGACGACTTCATCTACATGGCCCCATTCTGCCCGCAGTTCTATTACGCCACGGGCTGGGAGAAGTCGGCCTACCTGCTCTACAAGGACGTCAACCGCGACTATGGCGCGGAGTTACGGCTGCCGGGCGCTTAGTGACCCTGAGGCCAGCCCGGCGCTGGTGGGTGCCCTGCGTTGTCAGACAACCTGATAACCCGGCTGCCCCACGCGCCGCCGCCCGCCTGAAACGAGTGTTGTGATGCCTGCTGCTGCCCGCCTAATCAAAGTCGCCCCGGTGCGCATTTTTGAGCAAGCCGTTGGTCAGATTCGCGAGTTGATCGTCACCGGCGCGTGGGCCGTGGGCGAAAAACTGCCCACCGAGCAAGACCTGGGCCGCCAGTTAGATGTCAGCCGCTCTTCGGTGCGCGAAGCCCTGCGCGTGCTCGAAGCCGAAGGTCGGGTGGAAGTGAAGCGCGGCTTGGGCACGTTCGTGGCGGCGCGGCCGGTGCCAGGGGAGTTGGTGCGCTGGCTGGCGCAGCGCGGCGAGACGCTGGAACAGGTGCTGCTGGTGCGCGAGCGCATTGAGAGCCTGGCCGCTGAGTTGGCCGCCCTCCAGATCACGCCGGCGCAGTTGGCCGAGCTAGACCGGCTGCTGGCCGAGCAGCGCCGCGCATCGGCCGGGGCGCGCGCCGACGATGCGGCCGTAGACGGCCTGGCGCGGCTCGACGCGGCTTTTCACCTGGCCATTGCCGCCGCGAGTGGCAACGACATTGTGCTGGAGATCGTGACCCACCTGATTCCGGCCTTTCAGGAAAGCAACAAGGCCGTGCTGTATCTGGGCCGGCGCGCACCCCAGATGGAAACCGAGCACACTGACATCCGCGCCGCGCTGGCGGCGGGCGACGCCCTCACGGCGGGGGCCGCCATGCGGCAGCACATTGCCCGGGTGCGCCGCGAACTAAGCCAATTGCCTTAAGGGCGCGAGCCAGCGCGCCCAGTCTATCGGACCCCGAACGGAGGAACAGGCATGCTGAACCAGGTGTATCGCGACGAAGATGTCTCGCTCGATCTGCTAAAGGACAAGGTCATCGCTGTCTTGGGCTATGGCATTCAGGGTGGCCCCCAGGCCCTCTGCCTGCGCGACAGCGGCCTGAAGGTCATCATCGGGGCCGGCCCGCGCGACCGCTTCCCCGACTGGGACCGCGCCGTGCGCGACGGCTTCGAGGTCTATGATTTTGCCGAGGCCACCCGCCGCGCCGCGGTGGTGCACGTGCTGCTGGCCGACCCGGTTCAACCGGCCATCTACCGCGAGTTCATTCACAACAACCTCCAGCCCGGCAGCACCCTGAGCTTTGCGCACGGTTTCAACGTGCTGTACGGCGCGATCTTGCCGCCCAAGAACGTGAACGTCGTGCTGTTTGTGCCCAACGCCCCCGGTCACCTGGTGCGCGAGCGCTATCTGCAAAACTCCGGCATCTACGGCGCAGTGGCGGTCGACCAGGACGCCGACGGCCAGGCGCTGGCGATGGTGCTGGCGATTGCCAAGGGCGTGGGCAGCACCCGTGTCGGTGTGGTCGAAGTCGAGTTCGACTCGGAGACCGAGGGCGACAACTTCGAGGAGCAGGTGCTGTACGGCGGCACCATCGCCCTGATGCGGGCGGTGTTCGAGACGATGGTGGCGCACGGTTACCCGGCCCACTTCGCTTATGCCAAATCCATCCGTTCGCTGCGCTCGGTGATCGACGTGATGGATGAGATCGGCATCGAAGCCTACATCTCCGAGCGTTCCAGCCGCACCTGTGAGTTCGCCGTGCGCCTGACCGGCCCGCGCGTCATCGACCGCGCTGAGATCGAGAAGGTGTTTGAGGAAACCGCGCGCGGTGACTTCGCCGCCGCCTGGATGACCGAGTGGCAGCTCGGCATGTTCCACCTGCACCGCATGCGCCGCACCGGCCGTAACTCTGAAATGGAGAAGGTCGGGCACGAGTGGCGCAAGCTGTTCGGAGACGCGTAGCCGTGTGTTTGAGAAGCCAGCTTCGCCCAGGCCGCCACT
>JAYUUW010000450.1:0-9267 GCA_043754665.1 Anaerolineales bacterium
TCTTCCTGACACTGCTCGGTTTTATCGGCATCATGGGCATCGACGGCGTGAATTCGTACCTGACCTTCTTTCCAGGCCTGGCGCACCTGTATGAGCCCAACAACACCCTGCGGGTCATCACCGGCCTACTCAACGGCCTGGCGCTGGCCGGGCTGATGTTCCCGGTGCTCAACCAGACCCTGTGGGCCGATTGGGAAGACAAGCCGGTGCTCGGCCGCTTCCGCGAGCTAGCCCTGCTGGTGGGTCTGGCCGCCGTGGTCGCGCTGCTGGTGCTCACCGATAACGTCATTTTCTTGTACCCGCTGGCCCTGCTCAGCGTGGTCGGCGTGCTGGCGATCCTGGTGTCGCTGAACACCACCATTCTGCTCATCGCCCTCCGGCGCGAGAACCGGGTGCGCACGCTGGCCGGAGCCGCCTTGCCGCTGCTGGCCGGCTTCACCCTGGCCATTATCGAAATCGGCATCGTGGATGCGCTGCGCTTTGCCGTCTTTCACACCTGGAGCGGGCTGCCCATGCTCGGCTAACGGCCGGCGCGGACTAGGACACTCACCATGGAGATTCTCACCAACGTATTCGCCGCCTTTGGCCTGTCGGGCAGCGCCGGCTTAAACGCCTACCTGCCCCTGCTGGTTGTGGCGCTCATGGCCCGCTTCACCAATCTCATTCAATTGGGCAAGCCGTGGGATGTGCTCGAAAGCTGGTGGGTCATTGGCACGCTGGCCGTGCTGCTGGTGGTGGAGTTCTTCGCCGACAAGGTGCCGGCCGTCAACCACGCCAACGACGCCATTCAAACCTTTGTGCGGCCCACGGCCGGCGCGGTGCTCTTCGCCGCCAGCACCGGCGTGGTGGCCCGCCTCGATCCGGTGGTCGCGATCATCCTCGGCCTGCTGGTGGCCGGCGGCGTCCATGCCGCCAAGAGCCTGCTGCTGCGCCCGGCCGTCACCGCCACCACCGGCGGCCTGGGCAACCCGGTCGTCAGCGTCGTCGAAGATGTGGTCGCCCTGGTCGTGTCGCTGCTGGCCGTCATCCTGCCGGTGGTGATGACCTTCCTGCTGTGCCTGTTCATCGCGCTCATTATTGGGTGGTTGTGGCGCCGCGCCGATCGCGCGCCCGCCCCCAGCCGCCACGCCTAAGGAGACTGCCATGTCATCGAGTTACCCGCCCCCCTATTCGTCGGTGCCGCAGAGCAGCACCATGGCCCTGGTCAGCCTGATCGCGGCCATCTGCGGCTTTACGGTCTTTCCCGTCATCGGCAGCATCGTGGCGGTGGTGACCGGCCACATGGCCAAGGCTGAGATCGCCCGCAGTGGCGGCACGATGACCGGCAGCGGCGCGGCCACCTGGGGCCTGGTGCTGGGCTACGTGGGCGTGGGGCTGTCGGTGGTGGGCCTGTGCCTCTTCGCCCTGCTGTTCCTGCTGCCGTTTGTGCTGGCCATCTTCGCCAGCACCAGCAGCAACAGCCTGCTGCCGCTGGTGGCGGGTCTGGTCTAATTTCCTAAGTCGGTTCGGCCTCGCCCGGCCCGGCCGGTGCGTGGCGTTGGTCCCTAGCTAGCACGGAGGAGAGTGTCATGAACAACAATCAGATGGGTATGCCCCCGGCGCCCGCCGCGCCTAAGAAGAACAACACCACCCTCATCATTGTCATTGCGGTGGTAGTGCTGTGCTGCTGCTGCGTGGCCGTGGCCCTGCCCGTGGCCTGGAGCTGCGGCGACATGTTCATGGGCACGGCCGCCGGCTGCTCGTCGCTGTTCTAACCACAGCGCCCAACTCTTTGCGCCGCTCGAAGGCCCCCGCCGCACCGGCAGGGGCTTTCGTGTTTGGGTTTGCCGCGCCCCACGCCGCGCCTTTAACCACCCCGGCCCTAACCCATTCATTGGGGTAGGGCCGGCCGTGCGATTGACTCTAGCGCTACCTGCTACTCGTCGGCCTTTCCGACCTCTGACCTCCGGCTTCTGACCTCTACTTCCTCCCAAACATCCCCGCGCCCGCGCCGGCCAGCGCCCGCAGTTCATCCAGCGCCGCCCGGCAGGTCGCCGCCTCGTCGGCCGGCAGCGCCAGCGCCGCGAACTCGTCCTCGTCCAGCACGAACTCGGTGCCGTCCGGCTGCCGGAAGTAATCCAGCGCCAGGTCGACGGCGCGCACCAGCAGCCCCGCGCCCGCCGGGTTGGGCCCGATCTCAGCCGGGCGCGTGATGTTGCAGTACCACCCCTTGAAGACCCCATCGCCCACGTTGTAGATCGCAAACACGTTGTACCAGCGGTCGCTGTAGAACTCCTCGACAAACCGGTCGCCCGGCCGCAGGCTCACATAGCCTAGCGCCAGCGGCCCGCGGGTGAACGTTGCTTCCAGCCGCACGCGCGTGGGGTCGCGCTCCAGCACCGCGCCGGTCCAGGTCACGGTTACGGCGCCGGCCGCGTTGAGTTTTTGCACTGTCACGCTCTCAGGCATTGGAAGTGTCCTCGAGCGAGGCGGCCTCCGGCAGCACCGTCACCGCGTGCGGGCTGAGCCGCAGCCGCAGCCGCTCGCCCACAGCCGGCAGCGGCTGCCCGGCCTCAAACGCCACCACCAGTTCGGCGTGGCCCACCCGTACGCTCACGCGGCTGCGATTGCCGCGAAACGACTTCTCCAACATGGTGCCCTCCAAATCGGCCGGCTCGTCTGGTCCGGCCAGCCGCACGCCTTCGGCCCGCACCACCACGGTTACTTCCTGCGCGCCGTGCAGCCCAGCCGGCACATCCTCCGCCGCCACGGGCAGTTGCCCGGCGTCGGTCAGCGCCACCCGCCCGGTTGTGTCGCCGCGCGCTGCCGCCAGCCGGGCCGGCAGCAAATTGTGCAGCCCCAAGAACTCGGCCACGAACCGCGACGCCGGGCGGGCGTACACCTCGGCCGGCGCGCCCGCCTGGGCCACGCGCCCGTGCTGCAAGATCAGCACCCGGTCGGCCAGCGCAAACGCCTCTTCCTGGTCGTGCGTCACGTACACCGTCGTCTGCCGCAGTTGGCGCAGAATGGTGTGCAATTCCTCCAGCAGCCGCTCGCGCAGCGCCCGGTCGAGCGCGCCGAGCGGCTCGTCGAGCATCAGCAGCTTGGGGCGCGGGGCCAGCGCGCGGGCCAGCGCCACCCGCTGCTGCTCGCCGCCGGAGAGCGTGTTCACATCGCGCCGCCCGAAGCCGCTCAGCCCCACCAGCGCCAGCGCCCCGCTCACGCCGGCCGCGATGGCGGCGCGGCTTTGCTTCTGCATCCGCAGCCCAAAGCCCACATTGCCGGCCACGTCCTTGTGCGGGAACAGCGCGTAGTCTTGGAACATCAGCCCAAACCCGCGCGCGTGCGTCGGCACTTCGCGCAGCGACGCGCCCGCCCAACGGATTTCGCCCGCGTCCGGCGCATCCAGCCCAGCGATCAGGCCCAGCAGGGTCGACTTGCCGCTGCCGCTCGGCCCCAGCAGCGCCAGCACTTCGCCCTCGGCCAGCGTGAACGACACGCGGTCCACCGCCGGCGGCGCGCCAAAGGCCTTGCTGACCTCAACGACTTCGAGCGCGGGGGCGGGCGTGGGCGCGTTCAAAACTCACCCACCTCGCCCACCCGCAGCCGCTCAATCGCCAGAATGCCCACCGTGCACACCACCATGAGGATCGTGCTCAACGCCAGCGCCTGCCCATAGTTCAGCGCCCCCGGCAGCCCCAGCAGCCGGTAGATGACCACCGGCACCGTGGGGTGCTCCGGCCGCGCAATAATCGCCGTCGCGCCGAACTCGCCCAGCGACAGCGTAAACGCAAACGTCGCCGCCACGATCACGGCCCGCCCCACCAGCGGCAGGTCCACCTCGCGCCACACCTGCGCCGGGTTGGCCCCCAGCACCGCCGCCGCCTGCCGCAAGCGCGGGCGGATGCTGCGCAGGGCCGGCACCAGCGACCGCACGACAAACGGCAGGGCCACCAGCGTGTGCGCCAGCGGCAGCAACAGCGGCGAGGCCCGTAGGTCGAGCGGCGGCGTGTCGAGCGCCACAATGAAGCCCAGCCCCAGCGTCACCGCCGAGGTGCCCAGCGGCAGCAGCAGCAGCGCGTCGAGCGCCAGGCCGGCCGCGTGCGCGCCGCGTTCGCTTCCTCGGGCGGCCCGGTTTCCGGCCACTGCCCAAGCCGCCGGCAGGCCCAGCGCCAGGGCCAGCACCACCGTGGCGCTGGCCGCCGCCAGCGAGTTGCCAATGGCGGTCGTCGGCGGCACGAAAAACAAGTTGTTACGCCGATTCTGGTAAAGCTCTTGGTAATAGGTCAGCGTGAAGCCGCGCTGCACCGGCCCGCTTTGGCCGCGGTCGGCATCGAGCCGCACCACCGACCGCACCGCCAGCGCCGCCAGCGGCAGCACCAGCAGCGCGGCCAGCCCGCCCACCAACAGCCCGGCCGCCAGCTTGTGCCGCGCCGTGCGCAGCGGCTGGCGCGTGTCGCGCGCGGCCCGCAGGTTCAGCGGCGCGGCCACCCGCGCCGACAGCCGCGCATAGGCCACGCTCAGCGCCAGCGTGCACAGCAGTTGGATCAGCGCCAGCACCGCCGCCACCGGCAGGTTGAACAGGTAGATCGTTTGCCGGTAGATTTCGGTTTCCAGCGTGGCGAAGCGCGGCCCGCCCAGCACCAACACCACGCCGAAGCTGGTGAAGTCGAAGATGAACACCAGCAGCGCCGCGGCGCCCAGCGCCGGGGCCAGCAGCGGCAGCGTCACCTCGCGGAAGGCCCGCGCCGGGCTGGCCCCCAGCGCCCGCGCCGCCGCCACCAGCCGGGGGTCCAGCCGCGACCAAAAGTCGCCCACCAGCCGCAGCACGATGGTGGTGTTGTAAAAGACATGCGCCAGCACAATGGCGCCAAAGGTGTTGACGAACGACAGCGGCGGGGCGCTTAAATCGAACGCGGCCATCAGCCCCACATTCACCCAGCCGCGCGGCCCCAGCAGCGCATTGAACGCCGCCGCCACCACCAGCGTGGGCAGCACAAACGGCACCGCCGTCAGCGCCCGCAGCAGCCCCTGCCCGCGAAACCGGTAGCGCGCCAGCAGGTACGCCCCCGGCACACCGACTGCCAGCGTCGCCAGCGTGGAAAGCGCCGCCTGCCAGACCGTGAACCCAAAGATGCCGCGCAGGCTGGCCGACCCAGCCACCTCGGCGAGTAGCGCCGCCAGCCCGCCCGTGGCCCGCGCGAAGCTCATCTGCCCAATCGTCGCCAGGGGATAGAAGAAGAACAGCGCCAGGAACGCCGCCGCCGGCAGCAGCAACCACCACTGCCCGGCCTTCATGCGCGCCCCTCGCTCGCTGCCAACCGAAAGTTCGGACTCACGGTCACCATGCCGGTAATCTTACCGCAGCACCGCCGCCGTCCACGCTTCAATCCAGGCCTCGCGGTTGTCTGCAATCGCCGCCGGGTCCACGCTCACCGGCGCTTCCGGCACCGCCAGGTACTTCTCAAACGTCGCGTCCAGCGTGGCGTTCGCGTTCACGGGTAACACGCCCATTTGCAGCGGCATGTCTTCCTGAAAGCGCGGCGACAGCATAAAGTCGACCCACGCTTCGGCCAGGTCGCGGTTGGGCGTGCCGGTGAGGATGCCCACAAACTCCACCTGCCGGAAGCAGCTCCCCGCGCCGGTCACCGCCGCCGTCGGCGCGTCATCGCGCGGCGGGTCGGCATAGATCACCTCAAACGGCGGGCTGGACCCATACGACACCACAATCGGCCGCGGCCCACGCCCCGACGAGCCGCTGAACTCGGTGTAGTAGGCCGTCTCCCAATCGTTGACCACCAACACGCCGTTGGCGCGCAGTGCCGCCCAGTAGTTCTGGTAGGCCTCTTCGCCGAAATGCCCAATCGTCGCCAGCAAAAACGCCAGCCCCGGCGACGAGGTAGCCGGGTTCTCTACCACCACCAGGTCTTTGTATTCCGACTGGGCCAGGTCTTCCAGATTGCTCGGCGGCGCGATCCCGTGCTCGGTAAACCAGCCGATGTCGTAGTTCAGGCACACGTCGCCGTAGTCCACCGGCAGCGCGCGCTTCTCGGCATCCAGCTTGAACGCGTCGGGGATGTCGGCCAGCAGCGGCGAGTCGTAGCGCTCAAAGATGCTTTCGTGCAGCGCGCGGCTCAAGAAGGTGTTGTCTACGCCGTAGAACACATCGGCCAGCGGCTGGCCATAGGCCAAGATCGCCTTGCCCAGCGCCTCGCCCGTGTCGCCCGACTGCAAGAATTGCAGCGTCACGTTGTTGGCCGCCTCAAACTCCGTTTTCAATTCCTCGCTCATGGCGAACGAGTCGTGCGTCATCACCGTCAGCGTGCGCGGCCCGCTGGGGGTGGGGGTCGACAGTGTGGTCTGCGTCCCGCACCCGGCCAGCGCCATCGTCAGCGCTGAGATGAGTAATCCGTACTTGTAAGCTGCTTGCATACCTTAGTCCTCATCCTTATTCGTGTCGTCTTGCCTGAGCACAATGCACGCCACCAGCCCGCTCGCGACGGTCACAGTGGCTTCCGTCCCCATCAGCACATTGCTGATGCCCAGCGTCCCGCCGAACGGCAGTGTCCCTTCGGCCAGCGGGTATTCCAGCCCGGTGGTCGTCACGCCGCGCGCATCGCCGCTCAGCGGCACCAGCGACACGGTGTCGCCCGGCTGCCCCTCGATCACCGTTGTCCCCTGCACCAGGTAGATTTGCTGCGCGCCATCCAGCAGCCGCAGCCGCACCGTGCGGTAGGCGGGGTGGGCCAGCAGCAGCAGGTTGGCTAGCGTTTGGTCCCACCGGCCGCCCAGCGCGCCAAAGATCAGCACATCTTGCGCGCCGTCGGCGCAGGCCCGGCGCAGCGCCAGTTCCAGGTCGGTCTCGTCTTTTCGGGCGGGGTGCTGCTCCACCTGCGCCCCGGCGGCCCGCGCGGCGGCGGTTTCTTCCGGCGTCACCGAGTCCAGGTCACCCACCAGCAGGTGCGGGGTCAGGCCCAAGGCGCGCAGATGCCGCAGCCCGCCGTCGGCCGCGATCAGGCGGTCAGTGGGAGCCAGGGTGCGGCGCGCGCCCGGCAAATCGGGCAGGGGGCCGTTGGCAAAAATGATGGCGCGCGGGGGCGCGGTCCCGTGGGGTGCGTTCCCATCGGTAGACTGGGGGGAAATAAAAACACCCTGTGGGAGGGTGTTGGTCATACGTGCATCCCTCCGCCGGCATTACCCGTCAGGTTCGTTCGGTCGGCCTCGTAGCGCTGCTGCAGAGGCCCTCTCAGCCCGGTTTCACCGAGCTCCCGATATGTCAAACGATTGAGTTGATTGTAGCAGGCCTCTGCGGCCTGTCAACCATGATTTGCTCTCCAACCGGCTGGTCGGGTGTATTCGGGTTTATCGACCGCAACGCCTTTGGCAGCGCTGCGCTCCCAACCCGCACAGGCGGGTTTCGCTTTGTGTAGCCGCGAATTTAGCGAAGCATCCCTTTGGGACATTCGCCGGGGTCAAAGTCGGCCAACTTCCCCCTCCCGCCGGCTTTGGACTATCATAGAGGCCTCAACCTCAACACTCACGACGCTCAAGGTGCCGCATGCAGATCACCAACCTCACCGTCTACCTCGCCAAAGACTGGCGGCCGTATCTCTTCGTCATCATTGACACCGACGCCGGCCACTACGGCATCGGCGAAGCCGGCCTCACCGGCCGCGAGTTGGCCGTCGCCGGCGCGCTGGAGCACTTCAAGCCGCTGCTCCTTGGGCAAGACCCCTTCCGCACCGAGCACCTCTGGCAGTTGCTCTTCCGGGGCGGCTTCTTCCCGGCCGAAGGCGTCGTCAGCGCGGCCCTGTCGGCGGTCGACATTGCCCTGTGGGATATCAAGGGCAAGGCCCTCGGCGTGCCGGTCTACGAGCTGCTCGGCGGCCGCGTGCGTGACTACGTCGCCTGTTACACCCACATCGCCGGGGCCAACGTGCCGGAGCTGGTTGAGGCCGGCCGCCGCGCCGTAGGCGAGGGCTGGTCTTACCTGCGCTGGGCCGTCGCCAACCATCCCGGCGACCTGTTCGAGCCGCGCGCCGCCGTCGACTCGGCCCTGCGCGAGTTCGAGGCCCTGCGCACCGCCCTCGGCGACGAGGTCGAGTTGATCCTCGACATCCACACCCGCCTCAACCTGCACGACGCGCTGCGGCTGTGTCACGCGGCCGAAGCCTTCCGCCCGTACTTCATCGAAGACCCGCTGCGCGCCGAAAACCCGGACTCGTTCAAGCAGTTGCGCGGGCGTACCACCGTGCCGCTGGCCGCCGGCGAGCAGTTCACCTCCAAGTGGCAGTTTCGCCAGCTCATCGAGGAAGAGTGGATCGACTTCGCCCGGCCCGACCTATGCCTGTGCGGCGGCCTGACCGAGGCCAAGAAGATCGCCGGCTGGTGCGAGACGCACTACATCGACATTTCGGTCCACAACCCGCTCGGCGTCGTCTCGGGCACGGCCTGCCTGCACCTCAACCTGAGCTTGCCCAACTTTGCCGTGCAAGAGCTGCCGCACCGCCCCGGCCAGTCGATGGCCGACGCCATTACCGGCCAGCCGCTGTGGGAAGCCGGCAACCTGCGTCCGCTCGACAAGCCCGGCCTGGGCCTGGAAGTCGACCGCGAGGCCCTGGCCCGCTACACCTTTGCGATGACCGAGCTGCCGCACCTGCACCGCGCCGACGGCTCGTTCACCAACTGGTAGCCTGACCGCCGCCTGACCGCCCCGGGCCGCAGCCTCCCGCCTGACCATCCATCGCCTTTGGCCTGCCTATTTCTTTTTCTCTTTCTTTTGTCTCTTACACTGTTTGACTCGCCCGCCAAAGCGTGATATTCTGCCGGGCACTCTGAGGTCCGTGCTCTGCTTTATGTCAGCCTCCAGCGTGTTGCGCTCCTGAGCTTATTCGCCAGCCCCGTTTTTCGGCCTGGCGTTTTTTGTTTGTGAGTCGCGGCCGCGCCGGGGTGCGTCTGGGGGTAGAGCAAGTCGGGGACCTCGCACTCCACGAGGGGCGAAGGAGGCCCCAGGCACATGAGCGCACGCATTTTGGGCACCGTCAAGTGGTTCAGCCGGGTGAAGGGTTATGGCTTCATCAGCCCCGATAGCGGCGAGAAGGACGTCTTCGTCCACTTCTCGGCCATCACCGGCGACGGCTATCGTAACCTCGAGGAAGGTCAGCGCGTGGAGTTCGCCATCGAAGAGTCGGCCAAAGGTCCGCAGGCGGCCGAAGTCATCGATCTGTCCAAGAAGGAAGAACCGACCGCTTAGTGCTCTCGTTCGCCATACCAAGCCTCGGCCGCGCG
>JAYUUW010000451.1:0-2088 GCA_043754665.1 Anaerolineales bacterium
CGGCGTCGTGGTGCAGGTCAGCGAGACCGTCAACGCGGCGTTTTTCTTCCAGGGGCTGCTGCCGTTCTATGGGGGCGGTGGGGGCTGGGCGCTGCTGCCGTATATTGGCTTGGCGCTGTTCGCGTTAGCGGTGTTGGCGCGGCGCAGTCCGGCGCGGGCGGGCCTGGGGACGCTGTGGCTGCTGCTGGCCCCGGCGCTGGTCATCATCTACTTGCAGTATCGCCAGCAGTTCTTCGCGCTGCGCTACGTCCTCTTTGCGCTGCCGATCTACCTGCTGCTGATCACCACCGGCCTCACGGCGCTGGCCCACACGCCCACCCGCCGCGTCAATGCCCGCGCGGGCGCGGCGGCCTGCGCGATTGGATTTTTGCTATTAGGGGGCTTGCAATTGGGGACGATTGCCTACGACTACACCGTGCCGAAGGACGACTGGCGGCGCGTCGGCGCGTTCCTCACCGCCAACGTCCGCCCCGGCGACACGCTCGGCGCGCCGGACGTGCAGGCCTTCATCCGCTTCTATTCGCCGCACCAGCCCGGCACGCTGGTCGACTCGGTTGCGCGCGGCCCGCACGAGGAAGCCCTGGCCAATGGGGAGCGCTTCTGGTTCGTTTGGTCCGACTACACGCTCGTGCCGGTGGACGCCACCCGCGCCTGGGTCAGCGCCCTGCCGAGCGTCACGCTCCAACTCGACCCGCGCATCAAAATCATCTTCGTGCACCCCGGCCGCACGCAGCAGCAAATGCTGGAAGAGGCCGCGGGCTTCATCATCCCGCCGCCCTCGCTGCCGTAGCACCGCCAGCGCCAAGCGCTATCCCCCAGGCCGAAACCAGACCCACGCCGCCTCGCCCCTCGGTTCCATTGTCATTCCGAACCGGCCTCAGGGCGTTGGTCTTTCCATAGCTCTATGGCCGGTGAGGAATCTCCCCTCGATAGCCTTTGGTCGCGCCCTAGTCGCCGCCTCTAGATTTTGTTATTGAGCAAGCACGCAGCGCCAACGCTTCGCGTCTCGGTTTGCTGTGCGGTCTAAATCTGATACGGGTCGTTGGCCTGCAAGAACGCCAGCAGCATGGCGCGCTGCGGGTGCGGGCGCAGCCAAGCATAGGTGTCCTTGATCCGGGCGTAGTCCTCGGCGCTGAACTTCTGCCGGTAGAGCCGCTCCATCTGCGCCGCGGCCTCCGCCTGCCGCAGCCGCTCCTGGTAGGGCTTGGTGAAAAACTGGTTCACCTTGTCTTGCAGGTTGCGGGCGGTCACCGTCTCCCACTCCTGCTTATCGAACCACACGCCGTTGCAGTTCCCGCAGCGGTCGAGCCAAAACTGCACATTTGGCAGCACGCGGTAGCGCGTCAGGTAATGCCCGCAGTCCGGGCACAGCTTGAGCGTCTGCGTGTCCCAGGTCGGCACCGGCGCATCGCCCGCCGCCACCTCCGGCAGCAGCGCCGGCCGCGCCAGCACCCAGCGCAAATACTCGTTCGAGTTCAGCCACACCCCCGTGCACACCGCGCACCGGTGCGCCGGCAGCCCCTCCGCCAGCGTCACCGCCTCCAACGTCTGGTTCTCATCAACTGGGCAGTTCATACTTCCCCTCTCTATCATCCAAACGGCCAGTATCTAAATAGCCCCGACCACGACTGCTACATCAATCTACGTTCTCCCCTAACCCAATTCGTGCAATTCGTGCAATTCGTGGCCAAAGTTTGTTAAGCGCCGCGACCTCAAAGCCAGCAACTATCCACCGTGCTCTAAGCGCGCCACCAGCGCCGGCAGCTCCCCCAAATGATCCACCTGATGAAACTGGCTGGCGTCGGCATCATCCACCGCCTCGTGCGCCCACGTCAGCGCATACGGCACATACACCGCCTGCCCGCCCAAGGCCACCACCGGCAGCACATCACTCTTGAGCGAGTTGCCCACCATCAAGAAGCGGTCAATCGCAATGTCGTGCCGCTTCAGCAGGGCCGCATAGGCCGCCGGCGTCTTAGCGCTCACAATCTCCACATGCCGGAAGTGCGGCCCCAGCCCCGAGCGCGCCACCTTGCTCTCCTGGTCGAACAAATCGCCCTTGGTAATGATCATCAGCGGGTGCGTTTG
>JAYUUW010000452.1:0-4447 GCA_043754665.1 Anaerolineales bacterium
GGACGTGCCATGGCGTTGCCTCCTAGTCTGAGGCCAGCCATTCTAACAACGATTAGTGGACACATTCTCACAATGATTAGTGGACAGTACGCTTAACCATCCACTGGGAACGCTAGGGCCGACGATCTGAGGCTGGTTGTTCTGAAACTTGTGGCCCGCTGATGGTGCGACAAAGAGAATCAGTGTGAGATTCCTCACCCGCGCAAAGGCCACTCTAGGACTGGCGGCCTGAGGCGGGGTTCGGAATGACAAGGAAATCGAGGGGGTTGCGGCGGCGTGAGCCAGGGTTCTGCATTGAGACTGGCCCGGTTGTTGTTAGCGAAACACAGCCTCCGCGCCGCCTCGCGCCATCCCCGGCGCTGCCCCCGCTTCACCTTTTTCTTAGCGCAGCATCTCTTTCTCTTTTCTTTACGCCTTATCTAGCCGTCACGCTGACATCGATGGCGAGGGTTTCGCTGACATTGCCTTTGAAGACGCCGCGCGTGGGCGGCACGTCGGCGTAGTCGCGGCCGACGGCGACGCGCACGTAGTGGCCGGACTGGGCGGCGTTGTGGGTGGGGTCGAGCGCCAGCCAGCCCTGCCCGGCCACGTAGACATCCACCCAGGCGTGCGAGGCCAGCTCGGCATAGGCGTTGGGCGGCGTGTACAGGTAGCCGCTGACGTAGCGGGCCGGCAGGCCCAGGCAGCGGCAGGCGGCCAGCATCAGGTGGGCAAAGTCCTGGCACACGCCGCGCCCGAGGGCCAGGGCGGCGTCAGCGGAGGTGCGCACATCGGTGGCGCCGCGCTCGTAGATCAGGGCGGCGTTGACGGCGGCCATGAGGCCCTGCGCCCGGTCGGCGGGGTCGGCCAGCGCGGCGAGGGGCGCGGTGAAGTCTTGGATCAGGCCGGTGCTGGGGGCGTAGCGCGAGGGCGCGACGTAGTCGTAGGCCTCCAGCAGCGACAACTCGGCCGGGGTCGCCAGGTCGGGCGGGATGACGCCCTCCCGCAGAATGCGCTGGTCGTGGTAGATATCGCCCAGGAACAGGTTGAGGGCGGTGGCGCGCTGGGTCAGGCCGCGCTCCAACTGGTCCCACTCCACACGCGGGATCAGGCGCGGGATGAGGTCGAACGGGAAGACGCGCTCGGCCCCGGCCTGCTCAAAGTAAACGGTGAAGGTGATGCCCTGGTAGAGGAAGGTGATGTCGGCGTCGCGGCGGCGCTGGTTGAAGGCCTCGGCGCTCAGGGCGGCCAACTGCTGGTGCAGCACGGCGTAGTGCGGGCGGATGGCGCCGTCGGCGGCGTACATCTCATCGAAGAAGTTGTCGAGGGCATACAGTTCGGGGAGGATCGACGACCGCGCTGGGGGGGCCGCCGGGGAAAGCTGGTCGTCACGCTCGAAAGTCATCGCCACTCCCGCCCCTGAGGTGCTTCGGCGGCCGGCCGGCTTGCACCGGCGCGCAGCCACCCGGCGTGAATATACGCCAAAGCGCCGGGGTGCGCCACCCCCCGGGCCAAAAACGACGCCCCCAGTCGTTACCGTGGGGGCGCCGCCGCCAATTTGCCCACCGGTTGGCGAGGTGTCCTGCTCAAACGAGGGCCATCATAGCCAGGGGGCGCGGCGCGGGCAACACCCGGTTGGGCCGTATGGCGCGCGTCACCCATTTGGGGCAGTTGGGAGGAGGCGTTAGTAGCGATCGCGGCCGAGGTCGGCGGGGTCGGGAGTGACGGCGTAGAGCACGGAGTCGAGCGTGAGCAGCGCGGTGAGGTTGCGCCAGGTCCAGCCGCGCGTCATGGCCCAGTCGTCGTCGAAGTAGCTGCGGCCATAGGTGAAGTGAATGCCATCGGACGACAGCCCGGCGGCGGGCAGCGGCTGCACGGCGGCCCAGAAATCCCACAGCGGCAATTGGTATTCGGCGGCCAGCGCGCGGATGACGGCGTTGACGTGGTCGTCGCCCTCCACGTTGTCGGCCTTGGTGGCCAGGATGGGCAGCACCCCGGCGGCCAGCGTGGTATCGAGCAGGCGGCGCATGCTGGCGTCGAGCGCGGCGGCGGAACCCGGCACATGGGTGCCCAGCATCACCAGGGCCAGGCTGGGGTTGTTGACGCGCAACTCGCAGTCGAGCGGGGTTTCACCGGCCTGGCAGAAAGCGGGGTCGGCCCAGGTGGGGTCGAGCAGCGAGGCGGCACTGAAGCCGGACTTGGCGGCCAGGCTCTCGCGGGCGAACGAGCCTTGGAAGTAGTCGATGGTGGGCTGGAGGTAGCTGTAGCGCGCGCCGAGGCGGTAGTCGGTGGGCGGCTCGAACATCACCAGGAAGCGGCCGTTCTCGGTGTTGCAGTCGCCGAGCTTAGAGAAGGCGGCCGGGTCGCGGCCGAGGGCCAGGCCGTATTCGTAATACTCGCGGGCCACCGCGCCCACGCGCTGCGGGATGGCGCCGGCCGGCACGCGGGGCAAAGCGCGCGGGTTGAGGGCGGGCAGCGGCGCGCCATCCACTGCGCCGAACTCATCCGGCAGCCAGCCGGCAACTTGGTCGCCCTGCACTTGCAGCCATTCGCCGTCGCTGGTGCGGCCGGTGACGGTGAAGGTTTGGCCGCGAAAGACCGAGAAGACCGGCGTGCTGGCGAGGTCGGGCGATTGGCGGGCGTAGGCGCTGCTGACGCTGACGATGAAGAGATTGGTGGGCGCATCGGCGGGCAGGGCCGGCACGGGGACCAACGCCAAGGGCTGGGCGCGGGCGGGCGTGGGGCGCAGGCCGACGCTCAATAAAGCGGTCAACAGGAGAACGGTCAGGGGGCGGTACACGAACAGGCGCAAGACGGCAACTCCCACCAGAACCAGACGATACCAATACGCACCGGCGCAAAAGCCGCTGGGGCCATTATAAGAGAGGCGGCGAGCGGCGGGAGGGTACAGATGGGGGAGTTTGTATCTCCCGCTGAGGGCAGAGCGCCAAGGCGTTAGCCACGAATGCGCACGAAGGGGAAGAGTCGAGGCTTGGGGAGCTACCCGAGGCTGGGAAAGGGTAGAGCCAATAGTCAAGGGAACGGGCCACTATCAGCCGCGCCAAACGAATTGGCACGAATGGGGTTGGGTAAGGGCGAGGGCCTGGTCAGGGCGCAGTCAGCGCGAACGGGCGCAGGGGGCCATAGTGGCGCGGCGGCAGACGGTTACGCGGCGGGCAGTGTGTCGAGGTACTTGAGGCCGGTGCCGGTGTTGAAGGCCACCACCCGCTCGCCGGCTCGCACCCAGCCCTGCGCGGCGAGGTGGCGCAGGGCGGCTAGCGTGGCGGCGCCCTCCGGCGCGACAAACATGCCCTCCAGTTGCGCCAGCTCGCGCTGGGCGTGCAGAATTTCGGCGTCGGTGACGGCGATGGCGGTGCCGCCGCTGGCGCGCAGGGCGCGCAAGATCAGCCGGTCGGCAAAGGGGCCGGGGACGCGCAGGCCGGCGGCCAAGGTCTGCGCGCCGGTGAAGAACTGAGCGCGCTCGGCGCCGGAATCCCAGGCGCGGACGATGGGCGCGCAGCCGGCGGCCTGCACCGAGACCAGGCGCGGGCGGGCGGGGTTGTTCAGCCAGCCTAGGGCTTCCATTTCGGCAAAGGCCTGCCACATGCCCACCAGGCCGGTGCCGCCGCCGGTGGGGTAGAGAATGACCTCGGGCAGGGTCCAGCCGAAGGCCTCGGCCAGCTCGTAGCCCATGATCTTTTTCCCCTCGACGCGGTACGGCTCTTTGAAAGTGGAGACATCAAACCAGCCATGCTCGGCGGCGGCGCGGGCGGCCAGGCGGCCGGCGTCACTGATGAGGCCGTCGACCAACTGCACGTCCGCGCCCAACAACCGCGCCTCGATCACGTTGGCGGCGGGCGCGTCGGCCGGCATGAAGACATGCGCGGGCAGCCCGGCGCGGGCGGCATAGGCGGCCAGCGCGCCGCCGGCATTGCCCGCGGTGGGGGCCACGAGCGCGGTGACGCCCAACTCAACGGCGCGGGCCACGGCCACGGCCATGCCGCGCGCCTTGAAGGTGCCGGTGGGGTTGAAGCTCTCGTCTTTGACGAAGACGTGGTCCAGGCCGAGGGCGGCGCCCAGGCGCGGGACGGGCAGTAGCGGCGTATCGCCTTCGCCCAGGGTCAGGCGGTGGGCGCGGTCGCGCACGGGCAGCACGGCGTGCCAGCGCCACATGCCGCGCGGGCCGGCGGTGACCGACTCGCGGCTGACCTCGGCCCGGACGCGGGGCAGATCATACTTAGCCAGCAGCGGCGAGGCGCAGTCGGTGCAGTAGGTCTGCACCTGCTCGGCCGCGAAAATTTTGCCACACTCAGGGCAATACAAATGCAGAAGGTAGGACATGGCGAGGAGTATAACGCCGAAAGGGATTGAGGATTTTTGATTTGAGATTTCGGATTGCTGATTGGGGAGGCAATGCGAGTGCTACACCGTCAGCGGGCCGGCTCATCGCAAGGTGAGGCCTTGAGAC
>JAYUUW010000453.1:0-7474 GCA_043754665.1 Anaerolineales bacterium
GGACGTGCCATGGCGTTGCCTCCTAGTCTGAGGCCAGCCATTCTAACAACGATTAGTGGACACATTCTCACAATGATTAGTGGACAGTACGCTTAACCAACACAATCGGTAACTGGCTAGCAGGAGGTGGCGCATGTATGCAGCGCTCGTAGGAGCTAGGGTCAAGCGCAAAGAAGACCCGCGCCTGATTACGGGCGCGGCCCGCTATGTGGCCGACCTCAGCTTACCCGGCATGTACCACGTGGCCTTTGTGCGCAGCCCGTATGCGCACGCCCGCCTGCTCGGCATCGACACGACCGCCGCCGCCGCGCTGCCGGGCGTGATGGCCGTCGTCACCGGCGACGACCTGCGCGCTGACTACGACCTGATGCCGATGGACTCGGCCGGTGAAGGCGGGTTGGCCGAAGAAGCCTCCGACGGCCCGCGCTTCAGCCATTACCCGCTCTCGGTCGAGCGCGTGCGCTATGCCGGCGAGCCGGTCGCGGCCGTCCTGGCCGAGACGGCCGCCCTGGCGCAAGATGCCCTCGACCTGATCGTCGTGCAGTGGGAGCCGCTGCCGGTGGTCAGCAGCGTGGCGGCGGCCCTGGCGCCCGCCGCGCCCCGCCTGTTTGACGGCCTGCCCGGCAACCTGGCGAAGACCTGGACCCGCCGGCACGGCGAGCCTGACCAGGCGTTTGCCGCCGCCCACCGCATCGTCACCCTCAACCTCATCAATCAGCGCCTGGCGGGCGTGCCCATGGAGCCGCGCGGGGTGCTGGCCGCGCCCGACCCGCTGACCGGCGGCCTGACCGTGTGGCTGAGCACGCAGTCGGCCCACGGCGTGCGCTCCGAACTGGCCAAGCTGCTGCGCCTGCCCGAGAACGCCGTGCGCGTGGTCGCGCCCGAGGTCGGCGGTGGCTTTGGCTTGAAGATCGGCCTGTACCCCGAAGATGCCGTGGTGGCGGCGCTGGCCCGGCGCTACCAGCGGCCCCTGCGCTGGCTGGAGGCGCGCACCGAGCACATGACCGCCACCACCCACGGCCGGGGGCAGACCGCCGTGACCCAAGCCGCGGTGCAGGCCGATGGCACCGTCACGGCGCTGCGGCTGCGCGTGCGGCAAGACCTGGGCGCTTACCCGCGCGGCACCTACCTGGGCAGCCTGACCGGCCTCATGGCGGTGGGCACCTATGCCATCCCGAATGTAGATTTGGAGATCACCGGGATCTTGACCAACACCACGCCGGTGGCGGCCTATCGCGGCGCGGGCCGGCCGGAGGCGGCGTATTACATTGAACGGCTGATGGAGGCGGTGGCGCTGGAGCTAGACCTGGACCCGGTGGCCGTGCGCCGCCGCAACTTCATCCCGCCGGCGGCCTTTCCGTACGACGCGCCCACCGGCCAACGCTACGACAGTGGCGAGTACGATAAGGCTTTGACCAAGGTGCTAGCGCTGGCCGACTATGCCGGCCTGCGCGCCGAGCAAGCCCGCCGCCGCGCCGACCCGGCCGCGCCCTGGCTGGGCCTCGGGATCGCGACCTATGTGGAGATGTGCGCCTTTGGCCACGAGGGCACGCAGGTGCGCGCCGACCCGTCGGGCACGGTGACGGTGACCACCGGCATCTCGCCACACGGGCAGGGCCAGCACACCACCTTCGCGCAGATGGCGGCCGATGAACTAGGCGTGCCGTTTGAGCACATTGTGGTGCAGCATGGCGACACCGCGCTGACGCCTATGGGCCAGGGCACCATGGGCAGCCGCGGCCTGGTCATGGGCGGCTCGGCGCTGCGGCGGGCCACCACGCAGGTGCGGGCCAAGGCCATGCAGATTGCCGCGCACATGCTGGAGGCGGCACCGGAAGACATGGAGTTCAGCGCCGGGCGCTACCAGGTGAAGGGCGCGCCGGGCCGCAGCCTGAGCTTCGCGCAGATCGCCGAGCGCGCTTACAGCGACGACCTGCCGGCCGAGATCGACAACGGGCTGGAAGCGACCAACTTCTTTCGCATTGAGGACGCCACCTGCCCGTTTGGCGCACACCTGGCGGTGGTGGAAGTTGACCCCGACACCGGGCAGGTGCGGCTGCGGGCGTACTACAGTGTGGACGACTGCGGCCCGCGCCTTAGCCCGCTGCTAGCGGAAGGGCAGGTGCACGGCGGGCTGGCGCAGGGCATCGCGCAGGCGCTGCTGGAGGAGATGGTCTACGCCGCCGACGGCCAGGCGGTGAGCGGCTCGCTGCTGGAATATGCCCTGCCCAAGGCCGCGCTCTTCCCCAGCTTTGTCACCGACCACACGGTCACGCCCTCGCCCACGAACCCGCTGGGCGTTAAGGGCATTGGCGAGGCCGCCACCATTGGCTCGACGCCGGCCATCGTCAACGCGGTGCTTGATGCGCTGCGCCCGGCCGGCGTGCGCCACCTGGATATGCCCCTGCGGCCCGAGCGCGTGTGGCGGGCGATGCATGGGCGGTGAGCGGCGGCCTGCGGGCCGCTCACGGGGCGCCCGGCGCCAGCGCGACGAACGCCTTGACCACCTCGGGATCAAAGTGCTTACCCGCCTGGTCAAGAATGTAGGCCAGCACTTTGTCCTCCGGCCAACCGCGGCGGTAGGGGCGGTCGGAGCGCAGGGCGTCCCACACGTCCACCACGGCGAAAATGCGGGCTGATAGGGGGATTTCTTCGCCTTTAAGTTGCCGGGGATAGCCCGTGCCGTCCCACTTCTCGTGATGGCCATACGGGATATCCAGCGCCGGCTGGAGAAAGGTCATCGGCGACAACAATTTATACGCATTCTGCGGATGCTGCCGCATGATGACCCATTCCGCTTCCGTCAGCGGGCCGGGCTTGTACAGGATGGCGTCGGGGATGCCCATCTTGCCGATATCGTGCAGCAGCGCCCCGCGCCGCATGTGTTTGAGGTCGACCGCGCCGACGCCCATGGCCCGCGCGAGTTGGAGCGTCTTGTTGGTGACCCGTTGGCTGTGACCCTCCGTTTCGCGGTCGCGCAGGTCAAGCGCCGCTGACCAACCTTCGAGGGTCGTATCATAGGCCAGCAGCAATTCCACGTTCGAGCGCTGCAAATCACTGAAGAGGCGGGCATCGGCCACGGCGATGGCGGCCTGGCCGGCCAGGGTCTCCAAGAAAGACAGCCAGTCGGCATGCGGGTCGATGGCGGTGCGATGAAAGACTTCCAGCACGCCCAGGACTTGCCCTCTCGCCACCAACGGCACGCAGAACAGCGCCACGAACTCTTCTCCGGCCAGCAGCGCTGCCCGGTGGAAGTGGAGCGGGTCGGAGCGCAAATCGGGCACACTGACCAGCCGCCGCGTGAGCGCCGCCTGCCCCGCATGGCCTTGGCCCAGCCGCAGCCGCGATTGCTGAATGGCTGCGGACCGAAAACCGTGCCCGGCGGCATACTCCAGCACCTTGAGCCCGGGGCTAAGCAGCAGGATGTCGCTGGCATCCACCCCCAGTTGGCCCCGCACGTGGCCGAGCAGCACGATCAGGGTCGTGCTCAGGTCCGTGCTGTTCATGATGGCGCTGTCAATCTCGCGCAGGGCGCTCAGGTGCTGCAGGCGCCGTTCGGTCTGCTCGTGCAGCGCCGCGCGTTGGAGGGCGCTGGCGGCGATGCCGGCGATGGCACTGAGCACCCGCACTTCCACTTCGGCGAACGGGGCCGCCCGCTTGGCCCACAGCACCCCCAGGGTCAGCCGGTTGGTAATCAGCGGCACGCAGGCCGCCGCCCGGGCCTCGTTCAGCCCCTGCAGTTGATGAAAATGCGGATCCGCCGCAATATTATCCGTGACGTAAGGCCGGCCCGAGGCCAGCGCTTGGCCGCCAATGCCGGCGCCCGCGGGCAGCCGCCGGCCGGCCAGGTCGGCCATCTCGCCTTGCCCCAGGGCGATGACCAATTCATCGGTGGTCAAGTCGCGCAGGGCCAGCGCGGCGGCATCGGCGTTCACCAGCATGGTCACCTGAGCCAGGACGATCGGCAGCATCTGGGCCTGGGTATTCGCAACGCGCAGGGCGGTGCTGACGGCGACAATCGCCTCCAGTTCGCGCTCGCGCTGCTTGCGCTCGGTGATGTCGCGATCAATCCCTAACACCACTCCCCGCCCCCCCAGCGTGATGAGCGAAGTGGAGACCTCGATGGGAACCACGGTCCCGTCCTTGCGCCGATGGTAGGTCTCCAGGTGGATGACCGGGGATTGAGTGACGCGCCGGAAGTACTCCGCACGCTCCTCCGGGCTGCCGGAGGTCAAGTTGAGCAAATCCACTGACTGCCCAATTAGCTCGGCGCGGGTATAGCCGTTCATTTGGCAGGCGGCCGTATTGCAGTCTAAGATCGGCCAGTCGCCGTGGGGATCAATCAGCATGATCGCATCGGGCGACGCTTCAAACAGGGTTCGAAATTGAGCGCTGCTCTCGATCAGCGCCGCCTCGGCCACCTTGCGCTCGGTGATGTCATGCAGCACCGCTGAAAAGCCGGTGGCCGTACCGGCGGTGTCTTTGAGCACGGCGCCCGCCACCAACACATTAATGAAGGTGCCGTCTTTGCGGCGCACCCGCAGCTCGCCTTTCCAGCGGCCGTTGTCCGGCAACGGCTGGGCGGGGGCGGGTTCACTGCCCTCCATAAACTCGTAGGCCAGCACTGCGGCATACGGCCGGCCCACGACCTCCTCGGCCCGATAGCCAAACATGGCCTCAGCCCCGGAGTTCCAGCTTTGGATAGTGTCGTTCAAGTCGGTCGAGACAATGCCATCCGACACATTTTCAAGCACGGTCGCCAAATAGTGGATCTGGCCCTCGGCCCGCTTCCGGTCGCGCCGCTCGGCCGCTTCGCGCAAGGCGCGCTTCGCCACCGGCCCCAGGCGCTCCAGGCGCTGCTTAAGGACGTAGTCGGTGGCCCCGAGCTTGAGGCTTTCAATGGCCTGCTCTTCGCCGAGAATCGCCGAGACCACAATGACCGGCACCAGCGGACAGAGGGCCTGCACCAGTTTGACCGCCGACAACCCGTCGAACTGCGGCAGGCTATAATCCGCCAAGATCAGGTCCGGCGCAAAGTCGGTCAGCGCGCGCACAAAGTCGCCTTCGCTCTCCACCCGCAGGCTGGTGACCTCCAACCCGGCCTGGCGCAGCTCGCGCAGCGCCAGTTCGGCATCCGTCAGCACATCTTCCAGGATCAGAATTCGCAGTGCTTTTTCCATCAATCAGCCCCTCGGGTCGGCCACCGCCCAGCAGCGGCCGGCCTTAGTCGGCCGTCTTGTTAATCGCCACCCAGTAGTAGCCCAACTCGGCCACCACGCGGACAAACTGATCAAAATCCATCGGCTTGACCACGTAGCTGTTGACCCCCAGCTTGTAGGCCTCCACCACGTCACGTTCTTCTTGCGAGGAGGTCATGACGACGACCGGCAGCAGTTTCGTGCGCGCGTCGGCCCGAATGTGCTGCAAGACTTCGATCCCGGTTAGGCGCGGCAGCTTCAGGTCGAGGAACACGACTTTGGGCAGCGGCCCGGCTGGAAGCCCCGTCGCCTCGTTGCCGAACAGATACTCCAGCGCCTCGGCCCCATCCTTAGCGTGATTGATCTGATTGACCAGATTGTGCTTTTTGAAGGCCCGCATCATCAATTCGACATCGCGCGGATTATCCTCCACCAGCAAAATGCGGATGTCGTTAGCTCGATTCATGGGGTTCCTCCGTGAGCGGCAAGGCAAAATAGAATGTCGCGCCGGCGTCCACCTGCCCCTGGGCCCAAACGCGGCCGCCGTGGCGGGTGATCACCCGCTTGACAATGGACAACCCAATCCCGGTCCCCTCAAACTCCTCCGTCCCATGCAGCCGCTGGAAAACGCCGAAGAGCTTTTCAACGTAGCGCATGTCGAACCCGACGCCGTTGTCGGTGACGGAGTAGACCACCTCGGTTGCGGAGGCACAACTCGCAATTTCCACGGTGGCCTGCGGCTGGGTGCGCGTGAATTTGAAAGCATTTGCCACCAGATTCACGAGGGCCTGACGGAGCATGGTGCGGTCGCCGCGCGCGGGGGCCAGCGGCCCGATGTGAACGGCCACGCGGCGCTCGGGCGACTGGCGGGCGGCCTCCGCGCACACCTGCTCGGCCAGGCCGGCCATGTCAATTTCCACCGAGCGCATCTGCTGGCGGCCCAGGCGCGAGAACGCCAACAGGTCATCGATCAGTGCGCCCATATTCCGGGCTTCGGATTGGATGATCCCCAATTGGCGCTGCCCATCGGGGCCAAGCTGCGGCCCAAAATCCTCCAGCACGGCGGCCGAGAACCCAATCACCGCCCGCAGCGGCGCGCGCAAGTCGTGCGAGACCGAATAGCTGAAAGCCTCCAATTCCTGGTTGGCGACCTCCAAGGCGACGTTCGTATCACGCAGCGCCAGGGCATGGGCTCGGCGCTGGCGCTCGGTCCCGTCGCGGATCACCGCGGTCACCAGCAGGCCGTCCTCGGTCTCCAGCGGGCTCAGGCTGATCTCCACCGGAAACTCGGTGCCATCCTGGCGCACCCCATACAAATCCAGGCCGCTCCCCATGGGGCGCGGGTGCGGGTCGGAAAAGTAGCCCGCGCGGTGCGCGGGGTGGGCGCTGCGGTGGCGCTCGGGCACCAACAGCTCAAGGCCCGCCCCGATCATTTCCGCTCGCTTGTAGCCGAATAGCTTCTCCGCTTGCGTGTTCACCATGACGATGCGCCCCTGCGCATCCACAATGACAAAGGCGTCGGGCGCGGCTTCGAGCAGCCCGCGAAACTTGGCTTCCGCTTTCAAACGGCCGGTAATGTCGCGGATCGCCGCGGTGACCAGAGTGCCGTCCTCCGTCACCAGTGGGGTTAGGCTGATCTCCACCCGAAACTCGCTGCCGTCCTGCCGCAGCCCATACAGTTCCCGGCCAGGCCCCATGCGGCGCACCTGGGGGTCAACGAAGTAGCCGGCCCGATGCCCGCTGTGCCGGCCCCGGAAGCGCTCGGGCAACAGCCGATCGACGGGCTGGCCGATGAGGTCTTGGCGCGGGTACCCAAACACGCTTTCGGTCTGCGAGTTGACCTGCACGATGAACCCGTTCGGGTTGACGATGACCATCGCATCCGAGGCGGACTCCAGCAGCCCGTTAAATTTGTCTTCCGCCCGCCGGCGTGTGGCGATGCCTCGAAATTCATCTTCTTGGGTGCGCGTCAACTGCTCCCGGGTTTCCACGAAGCCCTGGCTGACCACTCCCATTTCCATGTCGGCCAGGGTGTTCATGCCCCGCAGCGCCGACGCCAGCCGCTCGGGCGCTTGCGCGTAGGTCTCCAATAAGTACGGCAGCGTGCCCTGGCGAAAGGCCCCCAGCCGGGCAAAAAAACTTTGAAAGCTGAGGCCGCCCTGCGCATAGCGCATGCCCTGCGCCTTGAGATTGCTCAAATAGGGCTGCCATTCGCCTTTCAGGATGGCCCGCTGGCGCAGTTCGCGGCTCAAGCGCAGTTGGGCCGCCGCCTGCTC
>JAYUUW010000454.1:0-7724 GCA_043754665.1 Anaerolineales bacterium
GCCGATCAGCCAGTACTTGAAGTCTTTGCCGGCGTTGGCCTCAATGCCGCCATAGACGCCGTAGACCAGGGCGACGACGGGCATCAGCCCGGCCAGCACCGAGATGATGATGGCAAAGGGGATGCACAGCAGGCCGATGAACACGGCCGACAACGCGCCGGTAATGGCCCACACCGCGCCGATGATGAGCCCGCCGCCCGCCCACCACACCAACTGAAAGACAAACGCCTGCATGGACTGGAAGGCCACGTAACGCGAGCGCTCTTTGTAGATCAGGTAAATGACCAGCGGCGCGATGACGCCCAGGAAGCCGGTGACGAGGTTGAGCAGCACGCTCAGATGCGCCAGCATGGCGATGGTGCGGGCGTCGCTGTCGGCAAGCGGACTGGGCGGCGGCGGGGGCGTGTAGGGCGCGGGCGGCGGGGGCGGAGGTTGGTCAGCGCTCATGGGTGGCCTCTAAAGAAAAAACGTCGGGGCGTTCAGGTGAACGCCCCGACGTGAACGCACGATGCAGCCCAACAGGCTGGTCGCGGCGGGCGGGCGAGCTGGTTAGGCCCAGCCCTGGTTCTTCACCAGGTCGGTGACCACGGGAATGGTGATGAGCTTGCCCTGGTAGGCCTGATAGGCCCAGTAGAGCATGATGAACCACACGATGCTGCCGCAGCCAAAGGTGACCGTGGCCAAGATCGGCACCACGATAATCATGACAATCCCGAGCACCAGGGCCTGGGCGTTGTGGGCGCGAATGAAGGGCCGGTTCTTCTTGTCTTCCATGAGGAAGAGGATGATCGGCACGAGGGGCGAAAACACGTAGGCCAGCGCCGCCCACAGCTTATCGTCGCTGGTCACATCACTCATTTGTTGGCTCATATAAGTTCTCCTTAGAGGGGTCCGCTAGGGCCGGCGTCTTACTTGGCCTGCCAGAAAAACTCCATGTCGCCGACGGGCTGGCCGTTCTTCAGCTTGGTGGCGATGACATAGGCATCATACGCGCCCACGAAGGGAACCAAGAAGCCCACGCCAACGCAGGCGAGCACGAGCGTGGCCACAATGATAATAACACCCTTCTTCGTCTGGCCCAGGTACATCTGCCCCACACCGCCCAAGAGCAAGACGCTCAGCACGGCGGCAATGATCGGGTCTTTGGCGGGGTTAGTGGGTTGGATTTGGGTCGTTGATTGCATGGGTGCCTCCTAGGGCATGTAGGTTTCGGGTAAAAGGTAGTGACATTGTATGCTATTTAGTCACGGACGCAAGTGGCAGGGCCAAAAAATAGACCATGTAAAGGGCCAAGGGCGTGAGCGCGCCATGGGTCTCCGGTACTGGCCCGGGCCGTGCTAGAATGCGCGGCATGACACGCATCGTCTTCATGGGGACGCCGGAGTTCGCGGTGCCAAGCCTCACCGCGCTGATTGAGCACTACTCGGTCGTGGGCGTCGTGACCCAGCCCGACGGCACGGCCAAGCGGGGCCGCGCGCTGCTGCCAACACCGGTGAAGTCCGCCGCCGAGGCCGCCGGGGTGCCAGTGATCCAGCCGCGGCGGCTGCGCGAGCCGGAGGCCATGGCGCAGCTCACGGCCTGGGCGCCCGACCTGATCGTGGTCGCGGCGTTTGGCCAAATCCTGCGGCCGGCGGTGCTCGACCGGCCAGCGCACGGCTGCGTGAACGTGCACGCCTCGCTGCTGCCCCGCCATCGCGGGGCCGCGCCGATTGCGGCGGCCATTCTGGCGGGCGATGCGGCGACCGGCGTGACGATTATGCGCATGGATGTGGGCCTCGACACCGGCCCCATGCTGCGCCGGTCCGCGCCGGTGGCCATCACGGCGGCGCACACCACCGAGACACTCACGGCCGAGCTAGCGCAGGTGGGCGCACAGGCACTGCTGGAAACATTGCCGGACTACCTGGCCGGGCGGCTGACGCCCGAAGCGCAGGACGAGACCCTGGCCACGTATGCGGCCCAGCTTAAGAAAGAAGATGGGCGGCTCGATTTCACACGCCCGGCCGCTGAACTGGCACGGCGCGTGCGGGCCATGACACCCTGGCCGGGGGCGTATGCGCTGTGGCCGGAGCCAGGCGGCGAAGACCGCGTGTTGAAGATCACGCGGGCCGAGGCGATAGACGGGCCGGCGGGCGAACCGGGGCTTGTATCGTCCACGGCGGCGGGCGTGGTGGTGGGGTGCGCGGCCGGCGCGCTGCGGCTGATGGAAGTGCAGCCGCCCGGCAAGCGCCCCATGCCGGCGGCCGACTTCGCGCGCGGGGCGCGGGGCTTTGTGGGGGCGCAGTTGGGGTGAGAGCGGGCAAGACGGTCTGAAGCGTCTGAAGAGTCTAGAGGGGGACTCGGGGGACTCAGGGGCAGTGAGCCTCCCCCACTTGTAATATACTGGCCCGCAGTGAAGTCAACGGCATGACCCCATCATTAAGCACAGAAATCCTCGTCATCGGCGGCGGCGCGACCGGCCTGGGCACCGCCTGGGACGCCGCGCTGCGCGGCTATAAAACGCTGCTGGTCGAAAAGGGTGACCTGACCCACGGCACCAGCGGGCGCTACCACGGCCTGCTGCACTCGGGCGCGCGCTACGTCGTGCGCGACCCGCGCTCGGCCGCCGACTGCGCTCGCGAGAGCACCCTGCTCAAGCGGCTGATGCCCAGCGCCATTGAGGACACGGGCGGCTACTTCGTGGCGCTGGACGAAGACCCGACCGACTACGTGGCCCCCTTCCTGCAAGGCTGCCAAGCGGCCGGCATCTCCGCCGTCGAGATCACCCCCGCCGAGGCGCGCGGCATTGAGCCGCTGCTGTCGCCCCGCATGGCGCGGGCCTTTCACGTGCCCGATGCCGCCTGCGACTCGTTTGACGCGGCGCACATTGTGAGCGCCGGCATCAGCGCGGCGGGCGGCGAGGTGTGGCTGCGACACCGGCTGGTGCGGCTGCTGGTGGAAGGCGGCCGGGTGACCGGCGCGGAACTGGAGCGCCTGAGCGACAATACGCGGCAGACCGTGCGGGCCGATTTGGTGATCAACTGCACCGGGGCCTGGGCCGGGCAAGTGGCGGCGCTGGCCGGGTGCGAGGTGCGCGTGACCCCCGGCAAGGGCACGATGGTGGCCATGAACTATCGCCTGGTGAACCGGGTGATCAACCGCCTGAAGCCACCCAGCGACGGCGACATCCTGGTGCCGGTGGGCACCGTGGCCGTCATCGGCACGACCGACATGGCGGTGACCAACCCCGACCAATACGCCATTGAGCCGTGGGAGATCGAGCACCTGTTGGACGAAGGCACCAAGCTCATCCCGCGCTTCCGCGAGTTCCGGGCGCTGCGGGCGTGGGCCGGCGTGCGGCCGTTGTACGACGCGGCCAAGGGCAGCGACAAGACCGAATCGCGGATGCTGACGCGGGCGCATGCCATTCTCGATCATGCCTCGCGCGACGGCGTGGAAGGCTTGGTGTCGGTGGTGGGCGGCAAGTTCACCACGTTTCGCCTGATGGCCGAAGAAGCCGTGGACCTGGCCGGGATCAAGCTGGGCAGCGAACGCAATTGCCTGACGGCGACCACCCCGCTCGAAGCGCCTAAAACGGCCTTTCATGTGCTGCGGCAGCGGCTGGCGGCGAGCGAAGTTACGCCGCGCCCGGCGCTGGTGTGCGAGTGCGAATTGGTGACCCGCAGCGAGGTCGAGGCGGCGCTGAGCCGTTCACAGTCGATGGTGCTGAACGACCTGCGGCGCGATTTGCGGCTGGGCATGGGGCCGTGCCAGGCCGGGTTCTGCGCGGTGCGGGCGGCGGGCCTGATGCACGCGGCGCGGGCGGGCGGTGGCGATGCGCCGGAACCGCCGGTGGGCGAGAGCAATTCGGCGCTGCTGGAATTTTTGCAGGAGCGTTGGAAGGGGCTGCGGCCGGTGATGTGGGGGACCAATTTGCGGCAGATGGAACTGGACCTGAACATCTACCGCAACCTGCTGGGCGCGGACCGGCTGCCGACTGTGCGCCCACCCGAGACCTACCCCACGGAGAAGACGGCGTGAGTGCGCCCGACGCCCCTGCCCCGGTGCAGGCCCGCTACGATGTGATTGTGGTGGGGGCCGGGCTGGCGGGCCTGTTCGCCGGGGCGCTGGCGGCGCGGCGCGGGGCGCGCACACTCGTCATTGCGCGCGGGCAAGGCGGCACGCACCTGGGGCCGGGGACGATTGATGTATGGGGCTACGCCGGCGATCCACCCGCCCTGGCCCCTAACCCAACCGCCGCGCTGGACGGCCTGACCGAACTGCAGCATCCCTTGAACGTGGCGGGCCGCCCGGCGCTGGCGGAGGCCCTGGCCGAACTGCAAGCCATGGGCGGCGCGGCCGGCTATTCGCTGCGCGGGACACTCGATCACAACTACTATTTGCCCACGGCGCTGGGAGCCGTGCGCCCGACCTGCCTTGCGCCGGAGACGATGGTGGCGGGCGACGTGCGGCTTCCGGGCGAGCTCACGCTGGCGGACCTGTCGGGCTTCCGCGACTTCTTCGCGGCGATGGCCGCCGCCAATTTGCGCGCGGCCGGGTACGCGGCGCGGGCCGTGGCGCTGGAGCTGCCGCGCCTGCCCACCCAGCGCGAGGCCTTTGCCACCGACCTAGCGCGGCTGTTTGACCAACCATCGTATCGGGCTGAAGTAGCCGAGCGCTGGCGGCCTCACCTGGCGGGCGTCACGCGGCTGGGCGTGCCGGCGGTGCTGGGCTTCGCGCAGGCTGAGGCCGCCTGGCGCGACCTGAGCGAACGGCTGGGCGTGGCGCTGTTTGAGGTGCCGCTGCCGCCGCCCTCGGTGCCGGGGATGCGGCTGTACGACGTGGTGCGCGGCGCACTCGAACGCGCGGGGGGCCGGCTGATCGTCGGGCCGCAAGTGACTGGCTGGACCGGCGCGGCCAACACGGCGCTGGGCATTCGCTCGGAAACGTCCGGCCACACCCGCACCTACGCCGCCAAGCACGTGGTCCTGGCGACGGGCGGCTTCCGGCACGGCGGGCTGGATGCGCCCGCACCTGGGAGGGCGCGCGAGAGTGTCTTTGACCTGCCCGTGGCGACCGAAGCAGAGTGGTTCGCGCCGCTGTATTGGCAGCCGCACCCCTATGTGCGTTTTGGGCTGCGCGTCAACAACACCATGCGGTTGCTTGACGCTGACGGCCAACCGTGGACCAATGTGCAGGCCATCGGCGGGCTGCTGGCCGGGGCCGACCGCAACAGCGAGGGCTGCCGCGAAGGCCTGGATGTAGCGACTGCCTATCGGGCCGTGCAGGCCCTGGAACTATAGCGACCTATGGCGACTTCATTCGACCTGCCCGTGCTCGACACGCAGTTGACCGCCGACCTGTGCATCAAGTGCAACATCTGCACGGCGGCGTGCCCGGTGGCGGCGGTGACCGAGCTGTTCCCCGGCCCCAAGGTGGTCGGCCCGCAGGCGCAGCGCTTTCGCGCGCCGGGTGCGCCGGTGGTCGACCATGCGGTGGACTACTGCTCGGCCTGCGGCGTGTGCTCGCGGGTGTGCCCGCACGGTATCGAAATCGCCGAGATGAACTTGGTGGCCAAGGCGCGGCTGGCCGACCAGCGCGGGCTGCCGCTGCGCAACCGCATTCTGGGCCGCAGTGAACTGGTGGGGCGGCTGGGGTCGCTGTTCGCGCCGCTCTCGGACTTGCCGATCCAGAACAAGCTGCTGCGCCGGCTGGCCGAGTGGATGTTGGGTATCAGCCGCGACGCCGCCTTCCCGCGGTTCGCGCGCCAGAGCTTCCGGGCCTGGTTCAAGCGGCAGGCGGAAGTCCCGGCGGCGGCCACACCCGCTATGCCGAAAGTCGTGTACTTTCATGGGTGCAGCACCAACTACTACGAGCCGCGCGTGGGTCAAGCGGCGGTGGCCGTGCTGCGGCACTTGGGCTGCGAGGTGGTCATCGCCGAGCAGAACTGTTGCGGCCTGCCCATGCAGTCGAACGGCGAGTTCGACGCGGCGCGCGGCTATGCCCACGCCAATCTGCGCAAGCTCGCGCCATATGTGCGGCAGGGCTATGTCATCGTCGGCACGTCGACGAGCTGCACGCTAACCTTCAAGCACGAGTATCACTCGGTGCTGGGCGTGTCGGGCGAGGAGCACGACCTCGTCTCGCAGGCCACGTATGACTTCTTTGAGTTCCTGCAAATGCTTGAGGCGGCCGGTCAACTCAAGACCGACTTTCGCCCGGTCACGCGGGCGGCGCTGGTCTATCACGCGCCGTGCCAGTTTCGCACGCACGGCGTGGGCAAGCCGGCGGCCGATCTGCTGCGGCTGGTGCCCGGCGTGCAGGTGGCCGAAACCCAGGCCGAATGCTGCGGCGTGGCCGGCACATATGGCCTGAAAGCGGAGAAGTACCAGATCGCCGTCGATGTGGGGCGCGGGCTGTTCCGCGAAATCCGCGACTCGGGCGCGCCCACCATCGCCTGCGACTCGGAGACTTGCCGCTGGTGGCTGGCCCAGCACACCGGGCTGCCGGCCGTGCATCCGGTGGAGGTGCTGGCTGAAGGCTACGGCCTATAGCCCTCGGCCACCAGCGCGGCTAGAATTGGCCCCGAACCGCCGGACCGAATCACCCAGAAGGGGCGACATGAACTCCCCCACTCACCCTCATTCAAAACGCCTGCGGCTGCTGATCGCGGCGCTCCTGGCCGTAGCCGGCGGGCTTGGCGCGGCCAGCGCCGCCCCCACCGCCGCCCCAGCCACACCCGCCGCCAACTGCACGCCCAACGTGGTCGACTACGACCTGGTGTATGTGCGCGCGCCGCGCTTCGGCGACGACAGCAACAGCGTGTGGCCCGACACCGTGCGCCCGCTGGTGCCGGACGGCGGCGCGGACTTGCGGTTATTACATCCCAACTGCACTGAGAAATTGCTGTTCCCCCTGCCCGCCCACGCCGGGATCATTGACGGGGACGTAGGCGTGGGCAGCGTGGCCGACCCCAACCTCTCGTTTGACGGCGCGTGGGTGGTCTTTGCTTACTACCACGACCAGGATGACACCAACCCCCAGCGCTGCGCGGGCGGCGGCGAGTGCCTGAGCCGCAAGGGGGCCGACCTCTACCGGCTGCACCTGCCCACGCGCGCGGTGGCGCGGCTGACGCACCAGGAGTTCACCCCCAACACCGGCAACGGCGCGGACTTCGACTGCACCGAGCCGTACACCAACTGCCCCAACGTGGGCGTGTTCAACGTGGGGCCGGCGTTCGTGGCGCAGGCCGACCCGGCGCGCCCGGCGATTGTGTTCACCTCCTCGCGCAACAACTTCCTGCCGCCCAAAGCGTTCAACTTTGCCGAGCGCACGCTACAACTGTTCACCATGGATTGGGACGGCCGCAACGTCACGCAGATCGGCTACATGAATAACTCACAGGCCCTGCATCCGTTTCAACTGGCCGACGGCCGGCTGATGTTCACCAGTTGGGAGAACCAGGGCGCGCGCGACAGCCGTCAGTTCAACCTGTGGTTTATCGGGCCGGACGGCACGCAGTGGAACTCGGGCAGCGGGCTGGGCGAGAACGCCACCGGCCACCACTTTATGACGCAAATGCCCGACGGCGACATCGCCGTGGTGCGCTACTACAACCTCAACAACAACGGCTTCGGCGACCTGGTGCGCTATCCGCTCGACCCGGCGGGGGCCGACTTTTTGCCGGTGAATGCCGGCAGCACCTACATGCCGCTGGAGCGCCCCGGCCAGGTGGACCTGACGCC
>JAYUUW010000455.1:0-15359 GCA_043754665.1 Anaerolineales bacterium
CCGCGTTGCTCAGATCGGGCTTCGCGGATACCATACGACCTTCGTTTTCAAGCGTAGCGCTCATGGCGGCTGCCTTTCTGCCTGGAAGCAACAGTGTCGTTGAATGTGACGTCAGTAAAGCACGAGCGGGCTTAGGGCTTAACCCGCTTTGCGGGATAAAACCGGTAGGGGTTGCGGCCAGCCGCAGGGGGTCAATGGAAAGCGATCTGACGTTTGGTCAGTGGCTTAAACGCCGCCGCCGGGGGCTGGGGCTGACCCAGCGCAGCCTGGGGCAGCAAGTCGGCTACGCCAGCGAGACCATTCGCAAGGTCGAGGCCGACGAGCTGCGGCCCTCGCGTCAGTTGGCCGAGCGGCTGGCGGCGGCCCTGCACCTCGCGCCGGACGAACAGGCGCGCTTTGTTCAGTTTGCCCGCGACGAGCCGCAAGCTGACGAACACGGCCTGTCCACCCAGACCGTTCAGTTCCAGGGCGCCGCCGAAGCCCGCCGCCATAACCTGCCCGCGCCGCTCACGCCCCTCATTGGCCGAGAACACGACATTGACGTAGTCACGGCGCTGCTGGCCGCGCACCGCCTCCTGACGCTGACGGGCGTGGGCGGGGTCGGCAAGACCAGCCTGGCCCTGGGGGCCGCGCATGCGGCGCTTGAGCCGTTCTCCGGCCAGGTCTGGTTAATCGAGTTGGCGGCGCTGTTCGACCCGGCGCTGGTCGCGCAGGCGGCTGGCTCGGTTTTGGGCTTACCCGACTCGCCCGGCCGGCCGGCCCTGGAAACTCTCACGCGCTTCCTACGTGACCGCGAGCTATTGTTAGTGCTGGATAACTGCGAACACCTGCTAGCCGGGTGCGCGCCGTTGGCCCATACGCTCTTGCGCGCCTGCCCCCGCCTGAAAATCCTGGCGACCAGCCGCGAGCCGCTCGGCGTGGCCGGCGAGGCCGTCTTTCCGGTGCCGTCGCTGCCCTGGCCCGCTGCCGGCCCAGGCCTCTCACTCGAGCAGATCGGCGGCTATGCGTCGGTGCGCCTGTTTACCGACCGCGCCCGCTTGATCCGGCCTGATTACCAACTCTCCGCTCACAATGCCGCCGCCGTGGCCGCCGTCTGCCGGCGCCTCGACGGCCTGCCCCTGGCGATTGAGATGGCCGCGGCCCGCCTCAACACCCTCTCCGCCGACCAGTTGGTGAGCCGCCTCGATGCTGCGTTTGGCTTGCTCACCGGCGGCAGCCGCACGACGCTGCCGCGCCAACAGACCATGCGCGCCACCCTCGATTGGAGCTACAACTTGCTGGCCGAGGCGGAGCGCCTGCTTTTGCAGCGCCTGGCCGTGTTCGCCGGCGGCTGCCTGTTGGAGGCCGCCGAGGCCGTCTGCGCCGGCGACGGCTTAGAGGCCGGGCAAGTGCTGGAGGGGCTGAATCAGCTGGTAGCGAAGTCGCTGGTGGTGGTCGACCGTCAGTTGGATGAGCCGCGCCGCTTTCACCTGCTGGAAATGGTGCGGCAGTACGCGGGCGAGAAGCTGGAGGCGGCCGGCGAGACCGCCCGGCTGCGGACCCGCCAGCGCGACTATTTCACAGCCTTTGCCGAAGCCCACGACCCCGATACGCCGGGCGCTGACAAGCCCACCCGCATTCGCGCGCTGCATCGGGAGGTGGACAATCTGCGGGCCGCGCTGGAGTGGTCCTTCCAGGATGAGGCCCAGCCCGAGGCCGGGCCCAAACTGATCTGTTGGTTGGCCTACTTCTGGCCCGCCTGGCAAGAATGGCTGGCGTGGAGCCAGCGCGCTGTCGCCTGGTGCCGTCAGTATCCGGCCATTTCGCCAGAACTCCAGATTCAAGTGTTGAGTTCCGGCTCGTCGTTTGTCGGCCTCAATGATCCGCTGACGGCGGTGGCGTGGACGGAAACGGCCGTCACCCTGTGCCGGGAGATGGGCGCGGCCGGCGCGAAGCTGCTCATGGGCCAGCTGCGGCACCTGGGGTGGTTGTACGTGGATTGCGCCCAAGTGATTGAGCCAGCGGAGGCGGCGTATAGAGAAGGGCGAGCCTTGCTGGAGGCGCTCGGCCCAGACCAGTTTCCGCCTGACATCTATACTTTCTATCAAGCCTGGTTCGCGAGCGGTGAGGCCTATCTAGCGGATAAGCAGGGACACTATCCAGAGGCCAAACGGCTGGCACTCGACAGCCGCCGGCTATTTGAGGTCAGCGGCCGGAAGTGGGCCCTTCCATCCGTGGACACATCAGTCTATCTGGCTTCGGCCTGCCTGCATTTGGGCGAATATGACGAAGCGCGGCAGCACCTGCACGCCGCGGTGCAGTTGAGCGACGAAGTCGGCGGCGATCAGGGGCTGAACCGCAAGACCTTTGTGTTGCGCTGGCTGGGCCTGGCTGAGCTGTGGGCGGGCAATCTTGAGGCAGCTTTGGCGTATTGCCAGGCCAGCATCCGGCTGGCGAACGAGGTGCCCGACTATAACATCATCGCCAGTTGCCTGGGGCTGTGCGCTGGGGTGGCGGCCAAGCAGGGCCAGGCGGCCCAGGCCGCGCGACTGGCCGGCGCCTCGCACGCCATGTACGCGCGCCAGCATCGGAAACCTTGGGAAGACTCGGCGCTGGAGACGCTGCTGCCCGGCTGGCGCGCTGGGCCGGATGCGGCCGCGCTGGAGGCCGCCTACGCGGTCGGGCAGGCTCTGCCAGCCGACACCGCCATAGCGGAGGCGTTGGAAATGTCAGCCGCGACCCGTGGGCCTTCCGAAACGGAGTAGCTGGTAACCCTCCGCCGCCCTGCCACCCACTCCCGTTCCTGGCAAGAACCCCCGCCTCGTGTAGAATCCTCCCCATGCCTGACCTGCCCCTCGATACCCCCAAAATCCTGTCGCTCTACCTGCAAATCGCGCAGTACCCCATCCTGGCGCACACCATCCGCCAGCAAATGCGCGCGGAGTTGTTCAGCCGCGGCATCATCACCGCCACCGCGCTGGAGCAGGACGCGCGCGTCAAGGCCATCGACTCGCAGTACCGCGAGGGTCTCAACAACCCCTACTCCGAAGAAGATGAGCACACCTGGGCCCAGCGCATGCAGCACATGCGCGACACCCTCACCGACTTCTACTTTGCCTACAACCTGCCGGTCGATCTGTTCCAGGGCATTGTGCAGAAGCTGGTGGGCGAGCGCGGCGCCCGCCCCACCGCCGATGTGCGCCTGACCTTTAACCCCGAACTGGCTCCCATCGATTTGCTGCTGCGCCAGGTGCGGCTGTACGAGGCCCTGCCCGAAGGCGAGCGCGCCAAGGTTGGCCACCACCTGGAAGAGATCATCGTCGTCCTCATCCGCACCATCATCAGCGACCAGCTTCACTTTGTGCGCGTGGCCAAGGCCTGGTTCAAAGTGGCCGACTTCGAGGCCATCCGCAGCCAGCGCATCGGCACCGGCAAAATCGGCGGCAAAGCGGCCGGCATGCTGCTGGCCTGGAAAATTTTGCAGCAGGCCGCACCCGAGCTGGCGGCCCAGGTCTCGCTGCCGCGCTCGTACTTCGTGGGCGCCAACGTCTTCTACGACTTCAAGGCCCTCAACCAGCTCGAGCACAACCAGAAGTACAAAAGCCCCGAGCAAATTCGGGACGAGTACCCGGCCCTGGTCGAAGACCACCTGCGGGCGCGCTTCCCCGAAGAAGTGGCCGACCGGCTGCGCGAGATTCTGGGCGAGGTCGGCCGCACCCCGCTGATCGTGCGCTCGTCGAGCCTGCTCGAAGACAACTTCGGCACCTCCTTCGCCGGCAAATACGCCAGCTACTTCTGCCCCAACCAGGGCACGCTCAAAGACAACCTGCGCGACCTCACCACCGCCATCCGCCGCATCTACGCCAGCGTGTATAACCCGGATGTGCTCACCTACCGCCGCCGCATGGGCCTGCTCGACTACGACGAGCGCATGGCCATCCTGCTGCAAGCCGTGCAGGGCGAGCAGCACGGCCGGCTGTTCTTCCCCGACCTGGCCGGCGTGGCCTTCAGCCAAAGCTCCATTGTGTGGAGCCCCCGGCTGCGGCGCGAGGAGGGCGTGGTGCGGCTGGTGCTGGGCATGGGCACGCGCGCCGTCGACCGCGTGGCCGAAGACTACCCGCGCCTGGTCTACCTCAGCCACCCGCAGTTGCGGCCCGAAAAGTCGGCCGAGGCCATGGAGCACTACTCGCAGCACCTGGTCGACGCCATCGACCTAGAGCGCAACACCTTCGTCACCGTGCCGGTGCGCGAGGCGCTCGACCTGAAATTCCCCGCCCTGCGCTGGGTGGCCTCCATCAAAGACGCCGAGGCCGAAACGCTGCTGCCGCTCAAGAGCCTGGGCCCGTCGGTCACGCCCGACCGGCTGGTGCTCACCTTTGACAACCTGCTGCAGCGCACCGACTTTGTGCCGCTCATGAAGCGTGTGCTCACCACCCTGGCCCGCCACTACGAGCAGCCGGTCGATGTGGAGTTCGCCGCCACCCTCTGGCCCGACGGCCCCGACGGCGTGGGCCGCCCGCGCGTCGAGCTGCACCTGCTGCAATGCCGCCCCCAGAGCAGCCTGCGCACGGTCAAGGTCGCGCCGCTGCCGCTTGACCTGCCGGCCGGCGACAAGCTGTTCTTCACCAACCGCATGGTGCCGCAGGCCGAAGTGCGCGGCGTGCGCTACATTATCTACGTCGACCCGGCGCTCTACCGCCAGGTGGGCAGCCTGGGCGAGCGGGTCGAGCTGGCGCGCGTGGTCGGCCGGCTGAACAAGGCGCTGGAGGGCAAGCCCTTCATCCTGCTCGGGCCGGGGCGCTGGGGCTCCTCCAACGCGCAGTTGGGCGTGCCGGTGTCCTATGCCGATATCTACAACTCGCGCGCCCTGGTCGAGCTGTCGGTGGGGCCGGAAGGCCTCGCGCCCGACCCGTCGTACGGCACGCACTTCTTCCAAGACCTGGTCGAGTCGCAGATTTACTCGCTGGCCCTCGCCACCAGCGAAGTGCCCGCCCCGCCGGTGGAGAACGAGGAGTTCCTAAACTGGGACTTCCTCCACCGCGCCGCCGACCGGCTGAAAGACGTGCTGCCCGAGGCGGTGCCCACGCCCTGCCTCAAGCTCATCGACGTGCCGGCCGAGCGTTCCGGCCAGGGGCTCGATATCCTCATGGACGGCGAAAAGGCCCTGGCCTTCTTCGCCAACCGGCCCTAAGCGCCAGCCGAAACAGAACCCACGCTGCGGCCCCCCTTGATTTCCTTGTCACTCCGAACCCCGCCACAGATCGCCAGTCCTGGCGCAGCCCATGTGCGGGTGAGGAGTCTCACCCTGATGCTCCTTGCCGCACCGTCGGCCCGCCCCGCCTGTTTCTGAGCCGCCGCGCCGTGCTCCCGAAAGGATAAACCTCATGCCCATCGCCCCCGACCCCGCCCTCCTGCTCACCGACCTGTCGCCCTACATCTACGGCACCGGCCGGCTGGGTGACAACCAACTGGCGTTTGAAGACCGGGTGGCCGTGGCCCGCGCCGCCATGGAGGCCGGCGTGTGGTTTCACACCAGCCACACCTACGGCGACACGCTCGCGGTGCTGCGCGCCGCCTTCAACCGCGACCGCGACCGGACCCCCAAGCTGATCGTCAAGATCGGCTGGACCCGCCTGGACGAGGTGCGCGAGACCATTCGCGCGAACACCGCGCCGCTGGGTGTCGACTATCTGGATATCGGCCAGTTGTGCCTCAGCGGGGCGCTGGGCGACGATTACGCCAACGGCGGTGCGTGCTACGCCGAGTTTGCGCGCATTAAGGCCGAGGGGCTGGTGCGGCGCTTCGTGCTGGAGGTGTTCCCGTGGACCTCGCCCATGGCGCTGCAGGCGCTGCTGGCCGGCTACCCGCAGGGCCTGATCGACGGCTACATTCTGTATCTCAACCCGCTCCAGCGCTTTGCCTCCAACGCCCTGTGGGCCGAACTGCAAGCCCGCCATGCGCCCATCATCGCGCTGCGCACGGTGGGCGGCGGCCCGGTCTACCGGCTGCGCAATGTGCGCGGCGCGGCCTGGTCGCCCTACATCCAGCAGCGCGCGGTAGAGGTGACCCCCATCTTCGAGCGCTCCGGGATCCTCAACTGGACCGAGTTCTGCCTGCGCTATGCCCACAGCCTGCCGCAGGTGCGCGCCACCATCGGGGCGACGGCCAAACCGAATAATCTGCGCGAATACCTGGCCGCGGCGCGGCCCCCGCTTGAGCCGCTCCCAGCCGACATCGTCAGCGACCTGGCCGCCCTGCAAACCCGCTGGTCGGACGAGGTGGACATGCGCGCCGAGCCCTGGACGATGTAGGCCGCGCCCCGGCCCAAATGCGCCTGGGAATTGACGAACGCGCCGTTTAAGGGGATGATATTTAGGAGTGACGGCTGGTTGAGACTGAGGTGCCCATGGCAACCGAAACGCGCTACGAACACATTGTGCTCGATGCCGACTACGGCCCGATGATCGCCGGGACCACGATGAAAGTCATCGAGCTCGTCCTGGCGCACCAGGCCTATGGCTGGAGTCCGGAAGAACTGCACTTTCAATTCCCCACGCTCACCCTCGGCCAAATCTACTCGGCCCTGGCCTACTATTGGGACCATCGTGAGGCGCTGGACCAGGAGATCGCGCGGCAGGCCGCGCATGTCGAGGCGCTGCGGCTGGCCCAGCCCGAGCATCCCATCGTCGCGCGGCTAAAGGCCAAAGGGCTGCTCTAATGCCACTGGCGCTGTACCTTGACCACCACGTGCCACGCGCCGTGGCGCAAGGGCTGCGCACGCGTGGCATTGATGTTCTGACGGCGTTTGAGGATGACGCGCATGAACTGAGCGACTCAGCGCTGCTCGACCGCGCTACGGCCTTGGGCCGGCTGCTGTTTTCACAAGACTATCACTTGCTGCAAGAGGCCCGGCGGCGCCAGCAAGCGGCGCTGCCATTCCACGGCCTCATTTTTGCCCATCAGGCCCAGGTCTCGATTGGCGATTGTGTTCACGATTTGGAACTGCTTTGCCAGGTGGGTGAGCCCGACGAATTTGTCAATCAGGTGCGCTATCTGCCCCTCTGACCGCCTGTTTGACTCCCCCAAACCAACGACTCAATGTATACTGCCGCACGGTAGCGCGCCTCGCTGTACGCGCCATTCACCTGTGATCGGAGTTGACGCGTCATGAAAGTCTCCTGCCTTCAAGAAAACCTCGCCAAGGGCCTCAGCATCGTGTCGCGCGCCGTCGCTTCGCGCAGCACCCTGCCCGTGCTCGGCAACATCCTGCTCGCGACCGATAACGGCCGCCTGCGCCTCTCGGCCACCAATCTCGAGCTCGGCATCACCTGCTGGATCGGCGCCAAGATCGAAGAAGAAGGCGCCACCACCGTGCCGGCCAAGACCTTTGTCGACCTGGTGAACACCCTGCCTCAAGACAAGGTCGAGCTCGACCTCAACCAGCGCACGCAGACGCTCAACCTGGCCTGCGGCCGCACCCGCGCCCACGTCAAAGGCATCGACGCGCAGGAGTTCCCCCAAATCCCACCGGCCGACCTGGATAACGCGCTGGAGCTCAACGTCGAAGACTTCCGCGAGATGATCGGCCAGGTGACGTTCGCCGCCGCCACCGACGAGGCCCGGCCCATCCTCACCGGCGTCATGGCCCGCATTGACGGCGGCAGCCTTAAGCTCGAAGCCGCCGACGGTTTCCGGCTGGCTGTGCGCACCGCCCACCTGTCGTCGCCCGCCGCCGCGCCGGTCAACGCCGTCATTCCGGCCCGCGCGCTGGCCGAGCTGGCCCGCATCATCACCGCCGACGAGCCGGTGCACATGAGCCTGCCGGCCGGGCGCGGCCAGGTCATCTTCCATCACGGCAGCATCGAGCTGGTCTCGCAGTTGATCGAAGGCTCGTTCCCCGATCTGACGCCCGTGATCCCCAAGACCTACACCACCCGCGCCGTGCTGGCGACCGACGAGTTCCGCAAGGCCTGCCGCACCTCCGACATCTTCGCGCGCGAGGCGGCCCACACCGCCCGCATCAAGATCAAGCCCGGCACCGACGACGCGCCCGGCCATGTCGCCATCTCGGCCACCTCGGCCGAGACCGGCGACAACCTGGCCGAGATCGACGCCTCGGTGGAAGGCCCAGCCGTCGAAATTTCGTTCAACGTCAAATACCTGGTCGATGTGCTCAACGTCATCACCACGCCCAACGTCGCGCTCGAAGTCTCCAGTGCCACCAGCCCCGGCGTCATCCGCCCCGTCACCCGCGTCGACTATCTCTACGTCGCGTTGCCGATGCATATCGGCAAGTAAGCCCAGTAAACGCAAACGGCCCCGCTGTCACGCAGACAGCGGGGCCGTTCTATTTAACGCTGCCGCCGGCTGGCGCTGGCCCTCTGGCTTCTATTAGTGGCTGATGGCCCACTGAAGGCTTCTAAGAAGAATGCCAAACAGAAGCAAAATCAATGCACTCACGCCCCCGATATTGGCACCTAATTTGAAGAGCGAGATGAAGCGTGGCTCCCCCGGCACGCGGACGAAACCCAAGATACCTTTCCAATGAGGGCCGGTGACCGCCATGTGTCCCAGGTAAAAATATCCAAAAGGCGTGGCGAGCAGAATGGTCTTAAGCCATTGTCGCTGACGCAGTGCCACGATGAATGCCCATAGCTGAGCAATGACAGTTAGGGGAATTACTACAAATATGATAACCAAGACCCAGAGGACCAACAGTGTGCCGAGCGCTTCATGTAGAAAGGCATTGAGTGTGATCACGCTCACCCTCCGACTTCCGACTTCCGACTTCTGACTTCCGACCTCCGACCTCCGACCTCCGACCTCCCTCACCGCCGCGCCACCAGCCGCTTGTACTCGTTCGAGGCCGCGTAGCGCCGCAGCTCCGCGATGCGCTTGGCCATCAGCGGGTGCGTTGCCAGCGCCTCACCGAACTGGCTCAGCGGCTCGGCGTCGCGCGCCTCCACCTGCTGCAAGGCCCGCTGCAAGTCAGCCGGGCTTTGCGCGCGCCCGCCCGTTGCCAGCTTCACCAGCGCCGAAATTGCCTTCTCTGGGTTGGCCGTCGCCAGCAGGCCGGCGCGGTCGGCCGAGTGCTCGCAGGCCCGGTTCCATGAGAGAAACGCCAGCCGCAGAATGGCGAACGCCGCCGCCGGGCCGGGGATGCCGGCCATGCCGCCCACCAGCGAGTTGAGCCAGGTGTGGCCCAGGCTCACGTGCCCGAGTTCGTGGCACACCACAAAGGCCACTTCTTCCGCGTCCATCACTTGCAGCAGCGCGCTGTGCAGCACCACCACCTTGGGCGATTCCAGCCCGAAGGTGTAAGCGTTCAGCACGTTGCTCGGCACCACGTAGACCTTAATCGGCCCCGGGCCCAGCCGCGCCGCCCCGGCCTGCACCACCTTCCACAGCTCCGGCGTGCGCTCGGCGTTTACCGGGCGGGCCTTGGCCATCAAGTCTTCGTGGTGGCTGCGCGTGCTGGCGTAGGCCAGCGCCACCATCAGCCCCACGAACAGCACGCTGCCGAACACCGTGGCCGCCGCCGTCACGGCGATCACCAGCACCACCAGCAGCAGCGTGCCGCCCAAGACGATCTGCTCGCCGGGGTAGCGGTAACTCTCAGGGGAGAAAGGGCGCGCCCGCATGGTTAGGCCGAAGCCGCCGCTGCCGCCAGTTCGGCCAGCGCCACGGCCCCCAGCACCCCGGCCCGCCCGCCCAGCCCCGGCGGCACAATGTAGCGGTCGATGGCGGTCAGAATGGCCGGCATTTGCACATAGCCGTTCAACAGCCGCTGCACCTCGGCCCGCACCAGCGGGAACAAATGCGCCTGCCCCATCACGCCGCCGCCCAAGATCACCCGCTGCGGCGAGAGCGAACAGATGAAGCTCGCCACGCCCGCCCCCAGGTACTGCGCCTCCAGCGCCCAGGCCGGGTGGTCGGGCGGCAGTTGGTCGGCCGGTTGGCCCCAGCGCTCGCTGAGGGCCGGGCCGTTCGCCAGCCCCTCGAAGCAGTCGGCGTGGAAGGGGCAATTCCCGGCATAGGGGTCGGCCTGCCGGTCATGCGGAATGCGGATGTGCCCCATCTCGGGGTGCAGCAGGCCGTGCAGCGGGCGGCCGTTCACCACCGCCCCGCCGCCAATGCCCGTGCCGATAGTCAGGTACAAGAACGTGTCCAGCCCTTGCGCCGCGCCCCAGCGCCACTCGCCCAGCGCGGCGGCGTTCACATCGGTGTCGAAGCCAATCGGCACGCCCAGCGCCGCACCCAGCGGGCCGACCATATCCACCTGGCTCCAGCCGGCCTTGGTGGTCGCGGTGATGTAGCCATAGGTGGGTGAGGTGCGGTCCAGGTCAATCGGCCCAAAGGTGCCAATGCCCAGCCCCGCCAGCGGGCCGTGCGCGGCCTGCTGCGTCTGAAAGAAGTCCACCACTTGCGCCAGCGTTTCGGCCGGGCTGGTGGTCGGAAAGCGCGCCTCGGCCACCAGCGTGTCTGGCCCGTCGCCGAGCGCGCACACGATCTTGGTGCCGCCGGCCTCGAGGCCGCCATAGTAGAGGGGCATGGGTCACTCCTGTGGGGGGGGGCGGGCCGGCCTCAGGGCGAGGCCGAGGCCGTGCCGGTCCAGGTAAAGGTGCCCACGGCGCTGGTCGCGCCGATGGCTTCGTAGTTGGCCTGGCCGTCGCTCGCCACGCCGGTCTGCCGCACCAGTTCCACCGTCCAGCTAAAAATGTGGGCGGTGGCCTCGGTGGGGCGCAGGTTGGGCGGCAGCGCCAGGCTGGTTTGCGTGCTGGCCGTGATGTAGCGCCGGTTGCAGTTGCAGGTCAGGTCTTCCACCGTCACGCGGTAGAACTCGGCCGCGCCGAGCTGGCCCACCGCCGTCCATTCGAGCGTGAGGGTGGCCCCCGCCGCAAACGACTGCCCCAGCGTGGGCCGCAGCAGGTTGGGCGCGGCCCGCGTGGCCGGCGGCGAGGGCGTGGCGGTCGCGGCCAGGGTCGGGGTGGCGCTGGGTTGCAGGATGGGAATATACACCACCTGCCCCTCCTGAATGATGCTGCAATCGCCGATGCCGTTGACGTTCATGAAGTCGTCCAGCGTCACCCCGAACTGCCCGGCAATGCCCAGGCACGAGTCGCCGCCCTGGATCACGTAGGTAGGGTACGGCAGGCTGGTGCGCTGCGGCCCGCCCGCGCCCGAGGCGGCCGAGGTGGTGCGCACGGCGGGCGTGGGCGACGGCCTGGGCACCAAGATCGCGTTGCCCACCGCGATCACGCAGTCCGGGCCGAGGCCGTTGAGCATGATGATGCTGTCGACCGACACCTCGTTGATCAGGGCGATCAGCAGGCATGAGTCGCCGTCCTGCACCGTGTAGCGGATGGGCGGCTCCAGGGTGGGAGTGGCGGTCGGCGTGGTGCTGGGCGTGACCGTGGCGGTGGGGGTCGGCAGCGGCGTGAAGGTGAGCGTGGGGGTGGGCGTGTCGAACAGGTCGACCACCGCCTGCGGCATGGGCACGGTGCCGGTGCCGATGAGGGTGAACAGCACGCCGATGCTCAGCAGCACGCCCAGCAGCCCCAGGATGATGGGGCTGGGGTAGAGGCGCCGGGGCGCGCGTGACAGGCGGCCGGCGGCGCGGTCTAGATCGGTGCCGCAGACCAGGCAGCGCGTGGCGGTTTGGGCGACGCGCGAGCCGCACAACGGGCAAAAGCGCGGCGGGGCCGGGGGCGGCGAGTAGACAGAGGAACGACGTTGCATCGCGCGGTATAGCCAGCGGCCATTATACCTGCCGCCTGCCGCCCCAACATGAGAGCCGCCGAACAGTGTGCCACCGTGGGTCATTCGTGGGCCAACCGCCGGGGTGTGGGCGGGTGCATTCCAGCCCTGCGCTGCTCTGCCCGTCCGCGCTATATTCAGACTTCAAGCAAGAACCTGACAGTCGGCGGTGAGACAAACGTCGAGTTAGTCGTAGCTGTCCTCATAGAGCCGACGAAAAAACGCAGCACGAGGGCCGGCCTCGCCGGCCTGAAGTGCTGCGTTTTCCCTTCCTTTGGGGCATAAGGTCAGATAAATTGTCTTCAGTACCCACCCTGCGATGAGCCAGCCCGCTGACGTTGGTGCATGCCTTGTCTCACGCGCCGCATCGGCCGAACATCACCTTCTCCTTGGGAAAGTCAGTCACCTCTGAGTATCCCCCGCCTCATACGCCCGCCCTTCCCGTTGCCTTCCAGCGGGCGACGCCTCACACTGACTTGCGCCCGTGGTTGAAGATGGGTCGGGTTGGGCCAAATTGGAGTCGGGTGGAGTCGAATCCCTAGCAGTGGGTCGCCCTGCCCCGGCCGGTCTCCTTTTCCCACCCCCTTCTAACCCCAATCGCTTTGAAGTAGAACAATTGATTCGTATGCTATCCCCATGTTCCCGCGCCGCCCGTTCGCCACCCTATTTATGTCAACTCTCCGCCCGCAGCGTGACACGCGTGACACCCTCCTGATGTCGCTTGGTCAAAGTGACACTCGTGACACCCTCGCGTGCTCGATTGGTCAACGTGACATGAGTGACACCCTCGCGTGCTCGCTTGGTCAACGTGACACTCGTGACACCCTCGCGTGCTCGATTGGTCAACGTGACATGAGTGACACCCTCGCGTGCTCGATTGGTCAACGTGACATGAGTGACGGTACGTCAGGCTCGTTCAGCCAGCGTGACCCTATCGCGGCCTCTTCACATAGGCACCCCTTCCCGCTTTGAAGCTGTACTCAGCGCGGGATGGGGCTGGGGGATGAGGGCGACCAACCGCCTCGCCCCTCGCTCCGCCCTGCGTTTATGCTTTCTGCCGCCTGCCGCCCCGCCCTAGCGCGATGCCGATATAATCAACCCACGCAGCCGCCCATGCCCATCACCCTCCGCGCCGTTCAACGCTACGTTCGCCAACTCCTCCTCGTGAGTGGGCTGCTCGTCGTCACCACCCTGCTCCTAGTGCTGGTCGTCGGCCGCCTCAACACCCCCATCGTCGCCCTGCTCTACCTGCTGCCAGTCGGCCTCGCCACCAGCCTGGGCGGCCTCAGCCTCGGCATCCTGGCCTCGCTGCTGGCCTTCCTGGCCTTCAACTACTTCTTCATCGCGCCGTACTACACCTTCGCCGTCCACCAAACCGAAGACCTCATTGTGCTCGGCGTCTTCCTGGGCGTGGCCGTGGTCGTCAGCCAACTGCTCGGCCGTTCGCGCGCCAGCGTGGCCGCCGCCGAAGCCCGCGAGCGCGAAACCACCGCCCTCTACGAACTCAGCACCGCCCTCACCGGCCTGCGCAGCGAGCCGGCCATTGCCCACGCCCTGGCCGAACGCCTGCGCGAGATCAGCGGCGCCAGCCTGGTCGAGCTTACCTTTCGCGTGCGGCCCGCCGCCCCGGCCGGCACCCTGCGCCTCCCGGCCGAGGCGCCCGTGCCCGCCGCCCCGCCGCTCATCACCCTGCCGCTCATGACCGCGCGCGGCCCTTTCGGCGAAATCCGCCTGTGGCGCGCCGCCCCCCCGCCCGGCCAACCGGCCGCCCTGAGCGCCGCCGAAACGCGCCTGCTGGCCACCTTTGCCGGGCAAGGCGCGCTGGCGCTGGAGCATGCCCTGCTGTCACAGGCCGAGACCCAGGCCAAGATCATCAGCGAGAGCGACCGGCTCAAGTCGGCCCTGCTGTCGTCGGTGTCGCACGAGCTGCGCACCCCGCTGGCCAGCATGAAGGCCGCCGTCACCAGCCTGCGCAGCGGCGCGGTGGAGTGGCACGCCCCGGCCCGCACCGACCTGCTGGCCATGGTCGAAGAAGAGCTCGACCACCTCAACCGGCTGGTGGGCAACCTGCTCGATATGTCGCGCATCGAGGCCGGCGCGCTCAAGCCCAACCGCCAGTGGCTCAGCCTGGCCGAGGTGGTCGCCAACACCCTCCAGCGCTTGCGGCTGGCGACCGCCCAGCACACCCTCGCGGTTGAGGTCTCCGACGAGCTGCCGCCCGTGCCGGCCGACTACGGCCAGCTCGACCAGGTCTTCACCAACCTCTTCAGCAACTCGCTCAAGTACGCGCCGCCCGGCACTACCATTGGCATTCGCGCCCGGCTGCTGCCCGAAGCCTCCCCGGCGGCCGAGCCGCAAACCGTGCAGGTCACCGTGCAGAACGACGGCCCGCCCATCCCACCCGAGCATTTAGAGCACATCTTCGATAAGTTCTACCGCGTCACCGCTGCCGACCGCGTCACCGGCACCGGGCTGGGCCTCTCGATCTGCAAGGGCATTGTGGAGGCCCACGGCGGGCGGATGTGGGCCGAGAACCTGCCGCACGGCCTGGCGTTCAACTTCACCCTGCCGCTGCATTGGGAAGGCGTGCCGCCGCAGCGCCGCCTGCCGGAAACCGAGGCCGAGTTGTGAACACTCCTGGACCGCACATCCTCGTCATCGATGACGAGCCGCAAATTCTGCGCGCCCTGCGCACCATCCTGCTCGAGAAGAAGTTCCGCGTCACCACCGCCAGCCGCGGCGAAGAGGGCCTCACCCTGGCGGCGGCCAACCCGCCCGACCTCATCGTGCTCGACCTGGGCCTGCCCGACATGAGCGGCCTGGAGGTCTGCGGCCGGCTGCGCGCCTGGACCCAGGTGCCCATCATCGTCCTCTCCGTGCGCGACACCGAGCACGACAAAGTGGCCGCGCTCGACCAGGGCGCGGATGACTACCTGACCAAGCCCTTCGGCATCGAGGAGCTGCTGGCGCGCGTGCGCGTGGCGCTGCGCCACGCCGCCCAGGCCCACGGCAGCAAGGTCAGCGTGGTGCGGGCCGGGCCGCTGCTGGTCGACCTGGCCGGGCACCGCGTCGAGCGCGAGGGTGTCGAGGTCAAGCTCACCGCCACCGAGTTCAAGCTGCTGGCCTATCTGTCGGCCAACGCCGGGCGCGTGCTCACCCACCAATCCATCCTCAGCCACGTGTGGGGCGCGGCCGAAATCGACCAGGTGGAATACCTGCGCGTCTACATGCGCCAGCTCCGCAAGAAGCTCGAACACGACCCCGCCCAGCCGGTGTATCTGCTCACCGAGCCGGGGGTGGGCTACCGCTTCGTCAGCGACGCCTGACGGCCCACGGCACCCCCCACCCGTTTAGGGCCAAAAACCGCCCTTTCCGGTCCGGTTTTATTTGTCCTTAATGATGTTCGTCTGACTCTTTACTGCCCCTTTATTCCGGCCAGTTACCATTGAACGGTACCTTGGGCGATTGGCGCTGCGAGGTGTTGTGCGCCGGGGGTTCGTCCGCCGGCCGGCCGGAAAGCAAGCCAACCGCATGACCATCGTAGCTGAAGCCAGCGAAGAACCTACCAATAAGGGCGTCCAGCACCGCACCACCGACTATCTGCCGCGCCCGTCGCTGCAATC
>JAYUUW010000456.1:0-2989 GCA_043754665.1 Anaerolineales bacterium
CTGGCGGCTCGACTCCCGCCCCGCCACTATCTTGAATTGTCTGCTGTACCCCAAACCTGCTATCGCTGACACCCAGGATCACGCTTAGGCTCGCGCCACGCCATCTGCCGGCCGCTCGCGCCCGCCTCGAGGGCGATAAGACTGGCAGCCACGCGCCCTCCAAACGCTGGCGGGGAGGGCGCGTGGCCGGCTGGCAGGGTATCATCTGCTCGGGGGACATGCTTAGGAGGCCCACGATGGGGACCTTCCGTCTGCTGGAAATCCCACAGGCTGTTTTGGACTCGGCGCGGCTCACCCTGAGCGAGCTCAAGCTGGAACTGGCGCTGGCGTTGTATGCACAAGGGCGGCTGTCGATCGGCAAGGCGCGTGAGTTGGCCGGCGGGTCGCTCTGGGAGTTGCGCCAGTGGCTGGCGGCGCGGCGCATTGCGCCCCACTATGACGTGGAGGACCTAAAGGAGGACGTGGCGATGTTGCGCGCGCTGGGGCGGCTGTGATCGTCGTCAGCAATACCTCGCCATTGACCCACCTGGCCGCCAGCGGGCAGTTCGAACAGCTAAGTCGCCTGTGAGGCATTGCATATTTCGAACGCGGTTCGGGACGAATTAAAGGCCGAGGGCCGGCCGGCTCCCCGCGAGCGAGGTGGTCGGCACGGGCGAGGGGGCGTTCGTTATATCCGTGCCACGCCCCAGTTGGCCGGCATCGCCCCGGGCACCCGCGCCATTGCTCCAGGCGGGGCAAGCCCAGCGCACCGTGCGTTTGCGTTATATTCGCCGGGGTTGGTTAAGCGGTCATTTTGCTGGTAATCGCAGGAGCGTGTCCAATGTTGCCTCACACCGTTCAGATCGATTTGCCCGGGCCGCTGCTGCACCGTGCCCACGTCGAGGCCCTGGACGAGGCCCGGGACCTGGTGAGGTTCCTGCTCGAAAGGTATGTGCAGGAGCTCGAAGTCGCTCAGCGCCGGCAGGCGTATGAAGCCTATTATGCGGCCCGCACGCCGGAAGACGAATCAGAAGAGCGGGCCCTGATTGCCGATTTTGCCTTCGCCAGCGCAGAAGGGACCGATTCGCCGGCGCTATGAGCCGGCTCGTTGAACGGGGAGATGTCTTTTGGGCTAACCTTGATCCGACGATGGGCGTCGAGATCAAGAAGACCAGACCGGTCGTGGTCGTCTCCAACAACATGATCAACGCGCGCAGCCACCTGGTCATCGGCGTGCCAGTCACGACCAACATTGCGCGCCTCTCGCTCAGCCATGTCTTGCTTCCCAAAGGTGAAGGTGGGTTGAGTCAGGCTTCCAAGGTGCTCACGGAACAAATCCGGGCCATGGACAAAGAGCGCCTCACCGGCCAGGTGGGTACAGTGTCAGAGCCTTTTCTCCGTTCGATTGAACAGGCGCTCCGCAATTCGCTCGATATGTGAATCCGCTTCACAGGCGGCCTGACACACGAGCGATGCGCGTCGGGCACTGTCGCTCGGCTGACGACCACGCCGCGTTCATTAACGCGCTTAAGGCCCGCCCCATCGGCCCCAGCGGGTACGTCATCCCGCTGCACCCGCAAGCCCCCTACTACCGCTAGACCTACGGCTACCGGCCGGACGCCTTCCCGGTGGCCTACCGCGAGTATCAGCGGCTGATCTACTCGAAGATGAGCGACCAGGACGTGCTCGACGCCGTCGAGAAGTTTCGCCGCTAGCCCGAGGTGGCCGCGTGGGCCGGGGCGGCGTCCACGCGCCGGGCTCAGAAGGAAGCCAGGATTAACGAGGCAAGGTTGGCGGTCAAATGTAGAGGCGTTGGTCTTCGATCTCACCGGCCGCCAGGTGGTTGAGGCGCCGGGCCAGGCGGCGTGAAGCCGGTTATGCGTGAATACGCACCGCTCCAGGGACACGGCGTGTTCTAACTGCGCCTGGTCATCCTGCTGCAACATGGCTTGGTCCCGTGCGGTCGTAACGTCCATCCCCCGGGCGCGCAATAACATGCCCACCATAACCGATGCGTCCTCATCTAGGTACAGCTCGGCGAACAACTTCAGGCCGAACCAGCCGCGCGGCGCACCGCCGGATGGACCATATCATCCGGGACCCGGTTGAGGGCCATATAGCGATGGATCTGCTCGCGGTTCTCAGTGTAATAGCTGAGCGCGTCGAAGACCTGCGCCAGCGTGAGCTGCGGCAAGTGGGTTGGAATTTCCTCGGTCAGGTTGCCGAGCTGCCAGAGCTCGACGATGGCTCGCACCGGCGTCCTCGTACCCCGAATCACCGGCTCGCCATCCAGCAGGGCGGTATCGGTGACGACATGCGGATGGGTGGTCGCGGTCAACATTTCGGTCTCCATTTCGGGGCCGGCGACCATTGCAGCCGGTCAAGCGGAGTGCTCGCTCATCAGTATACGGCCCGGGCGAAGGGGTGACAAGCGCCGCTCGGGAGTGTCCGGCGCCGCCGACTTAGCCGGGCCGGAATGGGAGCATGGCCATGAGCACCCTCAGCCTGCGCCTGCCCAAGGCCTTGCATGCGTGGGCCCGCCCGGTGGCCGCGGAAGATGAAATCTCGATCAACCAGCTCATCACGCTGGCGCTGGCGGAGAAGCGCTCGGTGCTCAAGACGAAGGCGTACTGCGAGCAGCGCGCGCCCGGCGGCCGCTGGGTGCTTGAGAATCGACTAGCTGGGAGACACTTGACAATGGTACCATTTTTGATACACTGTCACTCATGGCCCATCGCCTGCGCCAGCCAATTCTCCGCGTCGTCTTCTACCAGACCACCGCAGGTAACGAGCCAGTGAGGGAGTGGCTCAAAAGCCTGCCCCGCGCGGATCGAAAGGCCATCGGTGAGGATATCAAGACGGCCCAATTCGGGTGGCCGCTGGGGATGCCTCTGGTCCGCAAGCTCTCGGCCAATCTCTGGGAAGTTCGTTCCCATCTGGCATCAGGCATCGCCCGAGTCATGTTTACCGTGGCCGGCAGCCTGATGGTGTTGCTACACGGCTTCGTGAA
>JAYUUW010000457.1:0-3072 GCA_043754665.1 Anaerolineales bacterium
ACCGACTTTTAAGGACCCCTCACTGTTGCTGCGGGCGCTGACGCATCGCTCGTATGTTAACGAACACGCCGGCGCGGGCGAGGACAACGAGCGCCTGGAGTTCCTGGGCGACGCCGTGCTCGACTTTCTGTCGGGCTCGTACCTGTACCGGCGCTTCCCGGAGCTGGACGAGGGCGGGCTGACGCGCATGCGGGCGGCGCTGGTGAACACCGAGGGGCTGGCGGCGCTGGCGATTGAGATTGACTTGGGCCAACATTTGCGGCTGGGCAAGGGCGAGGACGACTCGGGCGGGCGCAAACGCTCGACGCTGCTGTGCGACGGTTTTGAGGCGGTGATGGGCGCGTACTACCTCGACTCGGGGCTGGAGGCGGTGCGCCTGTATGTCGAGCCGCTGTTCGACACGTCCTCGAAGATCGTGATTGTGGGCGACAAGGAAGTGGACGCCAAGAGCGCCTTTCAGGAATGGGCGCAGGCCGAGCGCGGGCAGACGCCGCGCTACGCGCAACTGGCCGTCACCGGCCCCGACCACAACCGCGAGTACACGGTGGAGGTGCTGGTGGGCGACGAGGCTTTTGGCATCGGCACCGGCCCCAACAAGCAGGCCGCCGCGCAAGCCGCCGCCCGCGCCGCGCTCCACCGCTCGCTAGGCCCGGCATGAGGCGGCTACTGGTGACAGGCGGCTCCGGGTACCTGGGCCGCCGGGTGGCCGCGCTGGCTGCCGCGCACGGCTGGCAGGTAAGCAGCGCCTACTACACCAATCCCCCCCCGCACGGCGACCCGCTGCGGCTCGACCTGATCGATGACGCGGCCGTCCGCGCGGCCCTCGCTGACCTAGAACCAACCGCCATCATCCACACCGCCTGCTCCAACCGCGACGCCGCCAACATCGCCGCCATTGCGCCGGCGGCCCGCCACCTGGCCGAGGCCGCGCAGGCGCTGGGGGTGCGGCTGGTGCACGTTTCCACCGACATGGTCTTTGACGGCGAACACCCGCCTTACGCCGACGACGCCGCGCTTGGCCCGCTGACCGAGTACGGCGCGGCCAAGGCGGAGGCCGAGGGCCTGGTGCGGGCGACCTGCCCGGCGGCGGCGATTGGGCGGCCCTCGCTGATCTGGTCGCTCGACCCGCTTGACCGGCAGACCGCCTGGCTGGTCGAGGGGATGCGCAAGGGCGAGCCAGTGACGCTGTTCACCGACGAGGTGCGCTGCCCGGTGCAGGTGGATGACCTGGCGGCGGCGCTGCTGGCGCTGGCCGAGCGGCCGGAGATTGCCGGGCCGCTGAACCTGGGCGGGGCGCAGGCGCTGAACCGCTGGGAGTTTGGGCTGCGGCTGCTGGCGGCGCTGGGCCTGCCGCGTGGGTCGAATGTGCGGCCCGGCACGGTGGCGGGCAGCGGCCTGCGCCGGCCGCGCGACCTAACACTGTATACTGAGCGGGTAACCCAACACCGCTTGCCGACCCTGCGCGGCGTCGACGCGGTGCTGGCTGACCGCGCCAACGCCCAGATGCGCCACCCGAAAGTATGTGAAGGCTAAACATGCCGCCCAAGCGACCCCGCCCTCCCACGGCCCCCGCCCCGCGCCCCACCACGGCGGCGGGCGCGCGCGCCCAGCCCGCCAAGCCGGTGGAAAAATCAGCGCCCGAAATTCCCAACCGCGCCACGAAGGCGCGCCCCGCGTACAAGCCAGGGGCCGACGAGCCCTTGAGCCTGTTCGCCGTGACCGCGCCAGGGCTGGAGCCGTTCGCGGCGCAAGAACTGACGGCGCTGGGGCTGGAGGCCAAGGCCATCCAGGGCGGCGCGGCGTTCAAGGGCCAGCGCGCCGATTTGTACCGCGCCAACCTGTGGCTGCGGACGGCCAGCCGCGTGCTGGTGCGGGCAGGCGGCACCTATGCCGCCACGTTTTCGGAACTGCGCGCCAAGGTGACCCGCCTGCCGTGGGAGCGGTTCTTGCGGCCGGGGCAGCCAGTGTCGATCCGCGCGACGAGCCACAAGTCGAAGCTGTATCACACCGACGCGGTGGCCGAGCGCGTGGCCGGGGCGATTGGCGATGCGTTGGGGCAAGCCCCCACCATGCTGCGGGCGGCGACGGCGGAGGCCGACGAGGGCAATGCCAGCGGCGAGCCGGCGGCTGAACTGGCTAGCACGCAGTTGGTGGTGGTGCGGCTGGTGGACGACCGCTGCACCATCAGCATTGACAGCTCGGGCACGCTGCTACACCAACGCGGCTACCGGCTGGCGACGGCCAAAGCGCCGCTGCGCGAGAGCCTGGCGGCGGGGCTGGTGCTGGCCTCGGCCTGGGATCGCCAAGCGCCGCTGATCGACCCATTCTGCGGGTCGGGCACGATCCCGATCGAGGCGGCGCGGCTGGCGTTGAACATGGCGCCGGGGCTGGACCGCCGGTTTGCCTTCATGGATTGGCCGGACTTCGACGCGGCGCTGTGGCAGGCGCAGCTCAGCGCCGCCGCCGAGGTCAAGACCACCGGCCCGCTGCCGCTGATCTGCGGCTACGACCGCGATGCGGGGGCGGTGGCCGCCGCGCAGGCCAACGCCGAGCGGGCGGGCGTGGCGGAAGCCATCCAGTTCGCGCAGCAATCGATCTCGGCGCTGCACGCGCCGCCCGGCCGCGGCTGGCTGGTGACCAACCCGCCCTACGGCGTGCGGGTAAGCGGCGGGGCCGACCTGCGCGACCTGTATGCCCAGTTTGGGCAGGTGCTGCACGCGCAATGCCCCGGCTGGCAGGTGGGTTTTCTGAGCGCCGACCAGCAATTGGCGCGCGAGACCGGCCTGCGCTTCGACCTGGGCCGCACCGCCGACCTGGTGAACGGCGGGCTGCCGGTGCAGTTCCTGCAAGCGCGCGTGAGCGCCCCGGCGGCCTCGACCACGGCGTGAGCGCCCCGGCCTCGGCGCGGCGATGGCTGACGGTGCTGCTGGCGCTGGCCGTCACCGGCTGCCGGCCCGACGCCTCGGCCACACCCACCCCCCTACCCACTCATACGCCGGTCGCGGCCATCACCATCACCCCGACCCGCGCGGTAACCATGACGCTCATCCCTCAACCTAGCTTGACCGCCCC
>JAYUUW010000458.1:0-3214 GCA_043754665.1 Anaerolineales bacterium
CGCTGGTGCGCGTGCCGAACGTGCGCGCTATTTTGCACGGCCACTTGGGGGTCGATCGCTACGATCCCGCGTATGTCGAAGCCGTGACGCTTGATCCGCTGTATTACACGCAACTGGTCTCGTGCGGCACCGGCCCACTGGCGGACGGCACGGCGACGGCCTTTGGCCGTTCGGAAGCCCTACGCAACCTGGCCGACCCGCGCCGCGTGATTTTCTTGGAGCAGCCGGGGCACGGCGTGATGCTAGTCGAGAAGTGGCCGGCGCCGGGGGATGCCCAGCCGCCGTTCAGCGCCATATTGGAAGCGCTGGAGGCCGGGCACATTCATCTGTCCTTCAACATCGCCCAGGGGCCGATGCACTGGGAGCGCACCAGCGCCGACGGCGTCGTGACCTTGCACCGGATGCTCGCGCCAGAAGCCGTCGCGGACCTGGCGCCGACTTCCTAAAGTATCACCCTTGTAAACGCGGCCCACCCGCATAGCTTGGTGAGCCGCGTTTTGATTCCGAGTCTGGCTGCGACGCGCGCCTACTCGCGTTGGGCGTAGTCGAAGATGACCTTGATCGGCCGCTGGCTGCCCTTGGCAGTCGAGGTGGCCACAGCCTCGCGATAGCGCGCAAACGGGAAGCGGTGCGTGATCAGCCCGGCGTCAGTGAGCCGGCCGCTGCGCAGCCATTCCATCACCCAGGCGTAGGTCGGCTGATGGCGGCCCTGCCACTCATCCATGCCGTGCGCCAGCGCGCCGATGACATTCACTTCCTGGTACCACACCGGGCTGAGGTCCAGCTTCAGCGGCGCAAATTGGATGCCCACTATGACCACGGTGCCGCCGGCCCGCGCCCAGCGCAAACTGTCCTCCAGCGTGTCGGCGCGGCCCACGCAGTCGTAGACCACATCGTAGCCGCCCAGCAGCATGCCCTTATTCATCGGGGCGGCGTAGTGCTGCGCCCCGGTCAGGCGCGCCACACCGGCATAGTCGGCGCGGGCAATGACTTCCGTGGCGCCCAGCCGGCGGGCGGCCTCGGCCTGGTGCGGGTAGCGGGCCACGGCCGTCACCGCGCACTCCGGCGCGACGGCGCGCACGGCTTGCAGCGTCAGCAGCCCGATGATGCCGCTGCCGAGGACCAGCACCCGCTCGCGGTTGGTTGGCGGGCGGCGCAGCACCGCGTGCACCCCGACCGACATCGGCTCGATGAGCGTGGCCTGGTCGAGGCTCAAGTCATCGGGCACCGGGAAGACTTCGGTTTCATGGGCGGTGTAGCCATCGCCCCACCCTCCCCCTTGCCCAAACCCGCCGCGCCCGGCTGAGGCGTTCTCACACAGGCCATACCGCCCTTGCGCGCAGAAGCGGCAAGGCGGCTCGATCTCCTGCATCAGACAGTGGCGGCCGTTGAAACGGGTATCCATCACCACCCGGTCGCCCACCTTCGCCCGTGTAACACCCGGCCCCACTGCCTCGACCACGCTGACCACCTCGTGCCCCAGGTAGAGGCGTTGGTTGCCAGGGAGCGCGGCCGGCGCCACCCCGGGATCCACTTTGACGAACAGCAGGGCCAGGTCGGTGGCGCAGATGCCGCACTGGAGATTACGCACCCGCAGCCAGCGCGGCCCTGGCAGCGCCGGCTCCGGCAGGTCGGCCACGCGCGCCGCGCTGATCGGCGACCAGCACACGCCCGGCCAAAGCGGGGAGAGCGCCTTGACGGCCAGCATCTTGGGGAGGTTCTTCTCGACGTAGATCGTCCGCATGGCTGCTTTCTCGACTGGGCGTTGTCCAGCAAGGGGGGCCGGTGCGCATAGGCTAAGTACACACAAAGAATAGCCGTTGTTTGCCCAACAAACACACCCTAGTGGCTATGCGCATCAATTCTCGGGATAGCTAAGGTTGTAATCTTTGCTGACGGGGAGCACGATAATAAAGCGGCTGCCGAGCAGCCGGGTCTCATCATGGCCGGCGCTTTCAGCGTGCAGCCGGCCGCCATGCGCTTCGACGATGCCGCGCGCAATGGCCAGCCCCAAACCGGGGCCGCCGCCCTTGAACTTGGTCTTGCCTGAGGAGTGCTGGGTTGAGTCGGCCGCCTGATAGAACTTGTCGAAGATCAGTTCGAGGAAGCGCGGGTCGATGCCGATGCCGGTGTCGCTGACCGTGACTTCGAGCGCGCCGCCCTTGAGCGCCTGGGGCGCGTGCCGGCCGCTGATGGTGATGGTGCCGCCGTTCGGCGTGTATTTGACCGCGTTAATCACCAGGTGGTGCATGGCTTTGAAGAGCGCTTCTGGGTCGCCGTGGATAGCCGGCAACCCTTCCAACCCGCTGGCCGTGAGCGATAACTGCCGGTCGGCCAGAGTCCACTGCAATTGCCACACCAGCTTCTGGATCACGTGCTCAATGCGCACCGGCTGGGCGGCCAGTTGGAGCGCCCGGCTGTCGATGCGCGCCATGTCGAGCATGTTCTCGATCACCTCGTTGAGGCGGTTGACGCCGGTGGACATGCCTTCCACAATCTGCACGTGCTCAGGCTTGCCAGCCTTGCCCATCTCCTCCGTGAGGATCTGCGCGTACCCATACAGAATCGCCAAGGGCGTGCGCAGCTCGTGCGAGATGACATTGATGAACTCAGACTTGGTCCGGTCCAACTGGGCCAGACGGCGGCTGGCCTCATCCAGGGCGTTGTTCGAGGTCTTCAGGTCGGCGTTGAGGCGGCGCAGGTCTTCGACCAGGCGGGCATTGCGCAGCGCCACGGCCGTTTGGTCGGCCAGCGTGCTCAGCAATTCCAGGTCTTCGTCAAAATAGCGATGGCGTGACAGCTTAGGGCCGAGGGCGAACAGGCCGATCCACTCGCGGCTAGCGTAGACCGGCACATACACATCCATGCCCAGTTGGCCGAGCCACACGCGCTCGGCCGTCGAGAGCGCGGCAAAGCGCGGGTCGATGTCGATCTCGTACTGCGTCAGCGGTCCAAACTCCGTGCGCCAGTACTGGGCCAAAGGGCTGTCTTCCAACATGGTGCCGGCGGTCGGGCCGTCGTCGCTCAGGCTCCCAATCCGCTCCAGGTGCGCGTGCAGCGCGCCCTGCGTGACTTCCGAGTGGTCGACGACAAAGAAGGCCGCCTGCTTCAACCCGATGGCGTCGCGCATGAGGCCCAGCGCCATCTGCGCCAGCCGTTCGGTCTCGAGGATGTTGCTGATGCTCAGGCCGTACTCGCCGACCAACTGGCGCGG
>JAYUUW010000459.1:0-4961 GCA_043754665.1 Anaerolineales bacterium
TCGCCCGCCTTTGGGCTGAGTGACGCGGCCCTGTACGTACTGCGCTGGCCCAACGGCGCGGCGCGGCCCCAGAATCTAAGGTCGGCGTTGGCGGGCGACTTAAGCGCCTTGGACCAAGCGGACCGGGAGCAGGCCGTTCGTGCCCGCACCATTGTGGCGGACCTCAGCGGCCTGGTCGACCGGGTGCCCGTGGCCGAACTGCTCAAGCAGGTGCTGGAGGCGACGCACTATCCAGCCATCCTGGCGACGGCGCCGGCTGGGGCGCGGCTGCAGCGCAACCTCGACAAGCTGCTGGCCGACGCGCACGCCAGCGGGCTGGTGCGGGTGGCCGAGTTTCTGGAATACATTGACAACCTGGAAATCGCCGGCGCGCGCGAAGGCGAGGCCCCGGCCGAGGCGGGCGGGGCGCTGCGGCTGATGACGGTCCACAAGGCTAAGGGGCTGGAGTTCCCGGTGGTGGTGCTGGCCGATGCGGCGCGCGGCCGGCCGGCGATCAGCGAACGGGTGCTGCTATCGTCCGAGGCGGGCCTGGTGCCCTATGCGGCCCGGCTGGGCGGACCGCCGCTGATCTTCCGCTGGGCCAAGCAGGCGGAAGAGGCGCAGAGCGCGGCTGAAGATCTGCGGGTGCTGTATGTAGCCGCCACGCGCGCGCGCGAGAAGCTGATCGTCTGCGGCCACTACAATGGGCGCGCCTCCAAGGGGTGGTTGGCGAGCCTGGCCACGGCCGCCGGCCTGGACCTGGACCAACTGGCGGCGGCCCAGGGTACGTGGAGCGAAGTGACGTTACCGCATTCGGGTCACGTGGTCGCGAGCCTGGCGCAGGCGTTAGCCCCAGACGATGCGGCAGCGCCAGACAACTTGCCGCCAGCCGAGGCCGCGCCGGCCGCCGCCTCGGCCGCCGTGCCGCTATACACGCCACTTATCGCCGCAACATCACCCAAGGCTACGCCGCTGGTCCTAGTCGCCCCCGAGGTTCAGGCCCATACACACTGGAACGGCCACCGTCGCGACACGCCAGATGGGACACTGCTTGGCAGCCTGGTGCATGCTGCGCTGCACCGGTGGCGCTTCCCCGGTGACCCGGCTCTGGAGCGGCTGCTGCGGGCCACGCTCCTGGAGTTGGGCTACGCGGCCGACGAGCAGGTCGACACGCAACTACGCGCTGTTGAGCGGCTGCTGGGAGTTCTGCGGGCTGACCCGCGCTGGCCGGAGCTGAACGCGGCCGAGCGCTGGCACGAAGTGCCGTTTAGCGTGTCTGGACAGACGGCCGGCGGCATCGTCGACTTGTTGTACCGCGACCGCCAGGGCCGCTTGCGGTTGATCGACTTCAAGACTGATGCCCTAGCGCACCCATCCGAGTTAGCTGCCCATGTGACTCGCTATGGGGCGCAAATCCGCGCGTATCGCCAAGCGGTTACCCAGCTCTTGGGGCCACTCGAAAGCGCGGAGTTATGTTTTCTGGATTGCGGCGGCGAAGTTGCGTGGCGGAGCGTCGAATAGCGGGGACATGAACTGACACATTGCGGATTGATCGCCTTTCCGACTTGCGGACAATCGGTAGAAGGCCGTGACGGCTACTTCTGGCCGACATAGGCATACGTCACCTCCGTCCGTTGTGGATTGTGCCCCAACCACATCGCCAGTTCGCGCCGAGCCTCGTGCTCGCTTGCCCCCAACAGGTCCATCTTCATCTGGATGAACTCAGCCGCAGCCGTGCCGCGAAAACCGTGGACGCCGCGCCGCTGGATGCCCAGTTGGTCGGCCGTGTTGCGGACAGCGTCTTCCAGGCCATTCTTCCAGGTGCGCTCGTTTCCGGGTTCCAAGTAGACAAAGCGCCGGGAGCGGTCGAGCTCAACCAACACCTCCGGGTGCAGCACCTGGATCCGGCGCGTTCTGCCGCCTTTGCCCAGCAGTTCCACTCGCCGTTCTTCCGGGAATACTTTGTCGCCGCGCAGATGAAACACCTCGTCAATGCGCGCGCCGGTGGCGCCGATAAAGCGTAGCGCCTGGCCGTACTGGGCGTCGCGCCGGCCGATGCCGTCTGAAATGGCCTCGGCTTCGGCGGCCGCGTAGGCGCCGCGATGGACCTTGGTCGGGTCTACGGCCCACTCGGCTGGCACAATGGCTTCTTCGATCCAGCCCCGGGCGGCCAGGGCTTCTTCGAGCTTACGCAGGCAGGCCAGGTGGGTGCGGACCGTCGAGGGCGCGCAGGTAGCCGCCTTCTCGGCCAGGTACTCGGTGATCAGTTCCGGGTCCAGGTCGCTGAACTTCCGGATAGCCGGGTAGTGCAGCGTGATCCAGTGAGTCAGTGTGATGGCCCGGTCGAACACCGTGTTCAGGTAGCCGGCGCTGAACACGCCGGGGACCGCCTGGCCGGGCCGGTGCTCGTGTTCGCGCTTGGCGGCGTGCTTGGAGTGGCCGCGCTCGTCCACGGCCTCCAGGGCGTACTGGATTTGCCCGCGCCAACTCTTTTGCCCCATCGTTCCTCACCCTTTCACCCAGACGCAGCCCGGTCGTCGGTCTCGGAGGCGTCCGCCCCAGTTACCTTTCCCATCCGCTGCGTTTTTTGCCGCGCTCTGCAGCGCGGTTGTCAGTTGAGATTTCGCCGCCGGCTTGGTGGGCCGACGCAATTGGCGCTCAGTGGTGCTGAGCTTCTCCTGGTCGTACGCATCCCCGCCGCGAGGACGTCAGGTTTCGGCGGGGAGCATTAAGGGCCGGCCCAGTCTCTAGGCCTGGCTAGATCTCAGTCGTGAGTGCTGCTGATGTTCAGGCAGCGCGACTGTGATCACCACCGTGTGTGGCACGCAAAGCAAGCTAGCGGGAGCGCGGCTTGAGCGGTGGCTTAGCCGGCTATACGGGGAAGCATCGCCCGAGAGCGATTAAGATGCTCCATTTGTAGCGTGGAAGTAGGGTGGGGCGCTCCGAGAACGATCCGAATCCTGTGCCACTACCGACATATCGCCCACAAACTCGCCGACCTTGTCGGACAAATCGTTGTGAGTGGCGACGGTCTCGCGGCAACCCGGTGGACCCCCATCGCCCGACTGGCGGACAGCATCGACAATGGCAAACTCCTGGCGGTCCACCGGACAATCTATCGGGGCGGGTGCCTGCGGCGGGGTTAGCACGGTCAGCCCGGCGCCAAGCCGTCGCCCGATCTCCTGATCCCACGTGATGAGCGGAATGGCTAGGTGCTGGGCCAGCGCGGCATAGACGGTATCCGCGCCGCGCAGGCCGGCGGAACCAGCGAGGTGGGCCGCAGCCTGTCTTAGCCGTCGATCGAGACTCACCAATCTTAGGCCCGGCACGTGCAATAGGTGTTGGAGCGCCCGATTGGCCAACTCCGATTGGCCAGTGCGGCGAGAGATCGCCCCCACGACCTTGGCCAACATCAGCGACGGCGCGGCATATTGCCCGCCATCTAGCGCATGCTGGGTGAACCAGCGCCGACTGGCGGCGTGAAAGACGTCGGTGGTCATCAGCCGGCTGACCTACAAACTGGCGTCTACCACCACCACCCCGGCCATTAGCGCCGACCTTCCCGGATCGCCTCCACGGCGGTCACGCGCGGCGGCCGGTGAGCGCTAATCTCCGCCGCCAGTTGGTCCAGGTCGGCCCAGATGGCTGCGTCGCCGGCGGCTTTGGCTGGGCTGTGCTGGCTACACCTTGCATCCGCATGAATTTGAGGCGTGTGTTAGCCTCGCTACAAGCCTCGGGCAACGAAGCCGTACAGCCGCCTGCCGTCATCCTAAGCTTATGTATGGGACGGGCCAAGAACCTGATTCAATATTGCCAAAAAATCGAGTATCTGAAACGGGCACGAGTCTAGCGCTGCTAAATTCGCGACAATGTACGGAAAAGTGCCACCTAGCAATATTGGGACGTTGTACATTATGTAGCCCTGGCACCTGGACCGTAGAACAAGGCCAGGGCAATCGCATCTAATTTGGCTCCGTCACATTTGCGCCTTGTTTTGCCGCAAATCGTGACTATGGCCGAAGTGTTGCCCGAATCCGTTTTTGGAGCTGAAAGCGCTTGAATTACAGGCAATTTGGATTTAGATGCGATTGCCCTGTCTGCCCATCGATCAACCGCACGCGTTACCACATGATATGGTGCTCGGTAGGGTGGAGTTTAGGGATGGGGGTCATCTTGGCGGCGGAACAATGGCATGAGTTTGAAATGTGATGATTTTGAGCTCCGCTGAAGTTCATAACCCGACGAGATCGTCACCGCAGCGGAAAGTAAGCCGGGCCGCTCACAATGAGCGGCCCGGCGTTTTGTTGCGATATTCAGTTGTCGTTGGGGCCCTAGATGAGGCGGGCTCCACGGTAGGCGCTGGGGCGGGCCGTAAGGTATTAGGCCGGCATTGTTTGCTTGGTGATGGGGCGCAGGCCAAACCGTTCGGCGACCGCGGGGGTGATAAGCCCCAAGAGCGCGTAGCCGAGGCCGGCGATCACAATCCCGAGCAGGAAGAACGCGACACCCAGCGCGATAGCGGCGTAAGAGGCGCCGATCGCCATGGCGGATAAGCTAAGCGCCGTAACCAGGCCAGCGGCCGTCAGTTGCGTGTTCCGAGCCGCGTTGGCCACGGGCTTGCCATTGGCGTCCTTCAACGCCTCGTCCGGGTTACTCGTGCCAGCCGGATTGCCGTCCTCCACCGCAAACCGGCCCATCTGGGCATAGGTCAATCCACCGGAAAATCCCGCTGCGTGGAACTGAATAATGTTCGCCATGCTCAGCGCGGTGGGGATACTGTTTACCGGGGCATTCGGAATGGAAGCATCCTCGGGCGTGGTAATGCCCTGGGCCGCCAACTGCTGGGTGACGAAGGATTGGGTATAGATGCCGGTCCCGGACGTGATCAAACCGGCAAATGCAAAAATGACGCCGACCACGATGACCAACTTAGGGAAAAGCCTGACTGCGTTCATTTTCTGCTCCTTGGCAATGGTGCTGCG